>JAPPBT010000051.1 GCA_026702745.1 Gemmatimonadota bacterium | reverse complement strand
GGGTATCCCCGGCGTTCGCGTCGGTGGCGTTGCCGGACAGGGTCACGGTGGAGAGTTCGCGCACCGTCTGGTCGGGGCCGGCGTCGACGGACGGCGGGGAGTTGGGCAGGCCCGTGACGTCTATGGTAAATGTCCGGGAGTTGCCGGTGCCAAAGTCTCCGGTGGAGTTCGCTGTGATGGTCACCGTGTACACGTCCCTGGTGGGGGTTTCCTTCATCACGAGGTTGGTGCCGTTCAGCTCGAAGGAGCCGGAATCGCCGCCCGGGTCGATCCCGTAGACCGGGTTCTGCCGGTCAAGGTAGTCGTTCTGCGCGGATAGACCTCCGACGGTTCCCGTTGTATCGCTATAGTCGATTGACGTGTCATCCAGCACGATGAGCCAGTTTCCCAGGTTCTGCTCGAAGGCGGATGCGCCGCCGAACATGTCGCCCATGCGGGTAACCGACGAGACGTCCCACGAGTCCAGGGGCTGATTGAAGGAGGCAGCGCCGTTGAACATGAGGGTCATGTGGGTAACAGAGGAGACGTCCCACGAGTCCAGAGGCTGGTTGAAAGACGTGGCGTTATGGAACGTGTAGTCCATGCGAGTAACCGACGAGACGTCCCACGAGTCCAGGGGCTGGTTGAAAGATGCGGCGTCATAAAACGTGGAGAACAGGCTGGTCACGGACGAGACGTCCCACGAGTCCAGGGGCTGGTCGAAGGAGGCGGCGTTCCGGAACGTCTTTAGCATGTTGGTCACGGACGAGACGTCCCACGAGTTCAGGGGTTGGTTGAAGGAGCGGGCGTTGAGGAACGAGCTACTCAGGCTGGTCACAGACGAGACGTCCCACGAGTCCAGGGGCTGGTTGAAGGCGTAGGCATTGAGGAACACCTCCTCCAGGCTGGTCACGGACGAGACGTCCCACGAGTCCAGGGGCTGATTGAAGGATTGGGCGTCAGTGAACACGGAGCGCATGTCGGTCACGGACGACGTGTTCCACGAGTCCAGCGGTTGGTTGAAGGAGTGGGCTCCCCAGAACATGGCGCGTATTTTGGTCAAAGACGACGTGTTCCAGGAGTTCAGGGGTTGGTTGAAGGAGGTAGCGCCGCGGAACATGCCGTTCATACCGGCCACGGACGAGACGTCCCATCCGGATATGTCGCCGTTGAAGGAGGATGCTTCACTGAACATCCGCGACATGTCCGTCACAGACGAGACGTTCCAGGAGGACAGAGGCCGGTTGAAGGCGGTGGCGCCGAGGAACATCCGCGACATGTCCGTCACAGACGAGACGTCCCAGGAGGACAGGGGCTTGTTGAAGGCGGTGGCGCCGCGGAACATATCAACCATGGTAGTCACAGACGAGACGTCCCAGGAAGACAGGTCGCCGTTGAAGGAGCGGGCATCGCGGAACATGTGGCTGGCGTCGGAGACGCCCGAGAGGTCGGGCGCGTCCGTCGCATTGTAACTCATGTTGTATCCGCCCCGGAACGCCGCATACATCGACGTCCACTGGGCGGTTCCCCACTGGTCTATGGATACCAGCTTGTACGCGTCATTGGTGGTGTCTAGGCGGAATCCGGTGATGCCGTCGGATATGCGCACCGTGTGGCGGCCGGCGGAATCATACGTGTGGGACTGGGTGCCGCTGACGTTCTCTTCGACGGTCCCGTCGCCCCAGTCTATGGTGTACGTGCCGCGGGCGGGAACGGTTATCGACTCGTTGCTGGTCGTCGTTCGCCAGGTGGTGACAAACCAACTGGATGGGTTGGATTGACCATGTGCTGCATCTGGATGGCCAACGACTGCCACGCAAATGGCCACCGCCACCACACACAGCATGCGGTGAAATCTGCTTCTACGCATATGAATCTCCTGCATATGGCTCATCGACATTGGGGGTCACGGGATCGTGGCTAAGGTCTGCGGCCGCTAACCGGCAAATGCTGGAAGTCGCCCCGGCACTGTTGGTTTCATCGGACCCATCCACCCGGATCCACTAGTAGCCGATTTCACATTCAAGTTCTCCAAATAGTCAATTATGTCAACTATTAAATTATTGTACTTATACTTCAATATATAGAATGAACATTCCATGAATCATGCGCCGGTAAATAGGAATGGATCCTGGGGAATTACAAGCACGCAGGCGATTTAAATCTGGCGCGTATGGCACGGCATGGGAGGGATATTCCGAAGTTCAGTACGGCAAGCCTGCGAATCAGTGCAAGCCTGGACCTGAATACGGTGCCTCAAGAGGTGGTGGATAGCGCCCACGAGTTGACCGGGAACCGCCTTGCGTTCGCTCAGCTACTCCACCGAGGGGGTTGCCGTCCGGGCCGTGCAGGGCCAGGAAACGTCGATGCGCTATCGTGGACTGCGCGTCGGGAGATTCTTCCCAGGCAAGAAGGAAAGCAGCGAGGAGTTCGGTTCTCAGTCCGGTTGGGAGCGCGAGACAGTGACTTTCAGGCGGTCGGGGAGCCCGCGGCGGTCAACTGCTTCAGCGCGGCCGTCAACACCTCGATGGCCCGCAGATACTCTTCCAGGACGATGTGCTCGTCCGGTGTATGGTCCAGGCTGGAGTCGCCGGGACCGTAGGCCGCGATCGGGCAATTCCAGGCCGGTCCGACGATGCACATGTCCGAGGTGCCCGTCTTCTTCTTGAAAGTGGGGCGGCCGCCTTCTTGTCTGATGCCCCGCAAAAGCGCCCGGATCAGCGCCGTGTTCTTCTCGGCGACCACGCCCGGCAGCCGCTGGTCGCATGTGATTTCCGCTGGGACCGCCTGTTCCATCACGAAACCGATCAGGCCATCCAGGTCGTAACCGGGCGGCACGCGCACCGAGAAGTACGCCTCGACGCCCTCGGTCAATCCCTCGTCCGTAGTGTTGAATCGTCTCAACTCGAGCCGGGGAGACCCGAATTCGCTTTCCGTGGCCTGGCCGGCGACGCGGGCTTGCATGGCGTTGTACAGGTCGATCGCCCGTTCGGCGGCGCGTTTGTGATCGCCGGCGTGATGGGCGTTGGGCTGCTCGAGGCGGTAGTCGAACCCCACGTGGCCCTTGTACCCGATGGTGACGCTGTCCCAACCGCTCGGTTCACCGATGAACACGCAGTCGGGCCGCATGCGGTCCACCAGGTGGCGGGCGCCCTTCGAGGTGGGGCACTCCTCCTCCACGGCGCCGACGACGGTGATCCGGCCGCCGGTGGTTTCCGTGAGGCGGGACGCGGCGGCCGCGAAGGTCGCCAGGGGGCCCTTGGCGTCTACCGTGCCGCGGCCGTAAAGCCTGTCCGATTCCTCCCGGATGGGAACGATCCCGGGTACCGTGTCGATATGCCCGACCAGGGCGATATGCGGTTCGCCGTGGCCAATCTCGCCCACCACGTTCCCGGCCTCGTCCACGTAGGCGCGAAGCCCCCGGCGATCCATGGCGTCCACCAGGAAGGAAACGGCCTCGCCTTCCTGCGTGGAAGGGCTGTAACGCTCGACCAGGCCTCGCAGCAGCGCGATGTCGTCGCGGTCGCGACTCATTCGGCCTCCGGGGCTCCGGCAGGACTTCGCCGCGCACGTCTCCGGTCCCGGGCCGCATCGTCCGCCGAACTTCCCTCCAACGATCCCAGCACCACACCCACGGTCTCTACCACCTGGTCGATCTCCTCCCTGGAAATCGACAGGGGCGGGAGGAAGCGCAGCACCGTGTTGCCCGCGGGCAGGGCCATCACGCCGCGTTCCATGAGTCCGCGGAGGACGGGGGTGACCCGTCCCTTCATCTCGACGCCGATGATCAGGCCCAGGCCCCTGATCTCCCGGACAAAGGGCGCGTCCAGCGCCGCAAGTGCATCCCGGAAGTACGCGCCGTTCTCCCGAGCCTTCTCGACGAGCCCTTCTTCCTCCAGCACGCGCAGCGTGGCCAGGCCCGCCGCGCAGACCACCGGGCTGCCGCCAAAGGTGTTGCCGTGGGACATGGAGGGGACGTCCCGGACCGAGTCGGCACACAGCGTAGCGCCCACGGGCAGGCCGCCGGCCATGGCTTTGGCCAGGCAGAGCATGTCCGGCCGCAGGCCATGGTGCTCGCAGGCGAACATGGCGCCGGTCCGGCCGAATCCGGTTTGCACCTCGTCCACGATGAACAGGACACCCCGTTCCCGGCACAGGGCTTCCACGCGTTTCAGATAGGCGCCGTCGCCGATCCGAACGCCGCCCTCGCCCTGTACCACCTCCAGGATTACCGCGGCCGTCCCGTCGCCGATGGATTCCTCCATGACGGAGACATCGTTGTATTTCACGTGGGTGAAACCGGGCACGAGGGGTTCGAAGGGGGCGCGGTACTTGGGATTCCAGGTGGCGCTCAGGGCCCCGAAGGTACGTCCGTGAAATCCGCGCTGGGCCGCGATGATGCCCTGCCGGCCGGTAGCGACGCGGGCGAATTTCAGCGCCGCCTCCACCGCTTCCGTGCCTGAATTGCACAGGAAGAGCCGGTCCAGCCCCTCCGGGGCCACCCGGGTCAGGGCTACGGCCAGTTCCGCCCGGAGGTCATTGTAGAAGGTGTCCGGACAGATTACGAGCCGCTCCGCCTGCCGCGCGACCGCCTCCGTCACGGCCGGATGGCAGTGGCCTACATTGGCCGTACCGATCCCGCCGATGCAATCGATGTATTCCTTGCCTTCTGCATCCCAGACGCGCGCGCCGCTGCCCCGGACGATCACCACGTCCCGCTTGGGCAGAATGCCCATCGACGCCTGGTTTTCCATGGCCTGGTAGTCTGTCATTTCAGCTTGCTCCGATCCGTATTTCCGGTTCATCCGCCTCGGCGCGGACCGTCCCCGCCCGGGCGGCCGCAACCCGCCCGCGGCCACAACGCGATCGTTCCGCGCCTGCGCCTGCTACCCGATCACCGTGCCCTCGCCGCGCAAGGCCGCCGTGACCGGTTCGGGGATCCTGCCGTCCCCCAGGATCACCTGGCCCACGCCGACCTCGAGCGCCTCCTTCGCACCGAGCAGCTTCTTCTTCATGCGGTCCCGGGCGTGGGTTTCGATCTCCCGGTCGATTTCGTCGCGGGATATCCGAGGTATCAGTGTGTCCTCATCGTCCGCATCCTCCAGGAACCCCGGCGTATTGGAGAGTATGACCAGCCGTTCCGCGCCGAGGGCGTCGGCGATCACCGCGGCCGCGCGGTCCCCGTCAATGTTGATCACCTCGCCTTCGTAGCTGATGGCGGGGGGACTGATGACGGGCAGGTAGCCCTGGTCGAGGAGCGTGGTCAGGAGCGAGACGTTCGCCCTTTCGATCCGGCCGGTGTAGTCATCCCGCAGGATCTTCGTCCGGCCGTCCTCCACGATGCGGATACTGGGTTTCCGGCGGCCCTCGAGCAGACGGCCGTCCACGCCGCTAAGGCCGACGGCGTTGACCCCGAGCTGCTGCAGTCTCTCGACGATGCGGGTGTTGCGCTTTCCACAGTACACCATGGTGAAGATGTCCAGCGTTTCCTGATCGGTGACCCGGCTCGTGTATCCCGACGGCGACGTGACCATGCGGGGCGGCTTGCCCAGTTGCTCGGAAATCCGGTTCAATTCGTCGGACGCGCCGTGCACCAGCACCAGCGGTTCGGTCTGCCGGGCGATGTCCTCCAGGACGTAATCCAGGTTGATGCCCCGGCTTCCGCCCGTCTTCACCACGATCATTGAGTCTTCCCTTCTTTAACGGCGGCCACGGCCTGAGGCCGGGGCACGGACGCCTGCGTGCTGTCCGCCATGCGCCGGATCATCACGACGCCGTTTCTCACCTCTTCTTCACCGATGATCAGGGTATAGGCGGCGCCGAGCCGGCCGGCCTGTCTCATCTGGGCCTTCAGGCTCCGGTCTTCCCACAGTGCCGTCGCGCCCACGCCGGCCGCGCGCAGCTCCTGCGCCAGGACCACCGCGGCGGACTTGGCCTCCGCGCCGAGATAGGCGACGAATACCCGCGGCTTCGGCACTCCGGGAGGGTCGATCCCCTCCTGCTTCATCGTGAGTATGATGCGTTCGATGCCGGAGGCGAATCCGATCGCCGGGGTCTCGGGACCGCCGACCATGCCGATCAGCCCGTCGTAGCGGCCGCCACCGCACACCGCGTTCTGCGCCCCGATGCCCTCGGCCCAGACCTCGAACACCGTCTTCGTGTAGTAGTCGAACCCGCGCACCAGGCGATGGTTGACCTCGTAGGGCCGGCCCAGGTCGTCCAGGTAGGACCTCAACCGGTCGAAGTGGGTTCTGCATTCGTCGCACAGGGAATCCGCGATCCGCGACGCTTCGTCCGCGATCGCGCGGCAGGTCTCCTTCTTGCAGTCCAGCAGCCGGAGCGGGTTCTGCTCGTAGCGGCGCGCGCAGTCGGCGCAGACCCCGTCCAGGCGGTCCGCGTACCAGGCCCGAAGCTTTTCCACGTATCCCGGACGGCACACCGGGCAACCCGTGCTGTTCACCTGGAAGGACAGGTTCTTGATGCCGACCGATTCGTAGATCTGCCAGGCGACCTGCATGACCTCGAGATCGATGGCCGGATCCTGGCTGCCCAGTACTTCCACGTCGATCTGGTAGAACTGGCGGTACCGGCCCGCCTGGGGACGCTCGTACCGGAAGGCGGGGCCGATGGTGAAGAGACGCAGGGGCTGGGGCCGGCCGTGCAGCTTGCGCTCGGCGTAGGCCCGGCAGATCCCCGCGGTGAACTCGGGACGCAGGGTCATGCGCTCCTCGTTGCGGTCGAGGAAAGTGTACATCTCCTTCTCGACGATGTCGGTGGATTCGCCGACGCTCCGCTCGAAGAGGCCGGTCTGCTCGAAGACCGGCACGTCGATCTGCTCGTAGCCGAAGAGTTCGCAGACCCGGCGCGTGGTCTCGGTCACGTGGCGCCAGTAGGCCTGGTCTTCCGGCAGGATGTCGTAGGTGCCTCTCGGTGCCCTGTAGTTCATATCCGTCCTATACCGGGTGGAGGCCCGGAAACTCCAGGCCCGTCCGTTCGTCCCACCCGTGCATGATGTTGAGGGCCTGCACGGCCTGTCCGGCCGCGCCCTTGACCAGGTTGTCCAGTGCGCCCATGACCACGACCCGGTCGCTGTGCTCGTCTCGCTCGAACCCGATGTCGCAGTAATTGGTGCCCGCGAGGAACTTCGGATCGGGATAGCGGAACACGCCCTGGCGTTCCTTGATGATGCGGATGAAGGGTTCCCGGCTATAGGCCGCCCGGTAGATGCCCCAGATATCCTTGTCGGCCAGGCCGTCGTTCACAAAGGCATGGGTCGTCATGAGGATGCCGCGCACCAGTTCGATGGCCGTCGCCGAGAAATGGACTTTGGGTGCATGCCCGCCGAAGGTGAGCTCCTGCACGATCTCCGCCGTGTGGCGATGTCCCGTGGGCTTGAAGGACCGCACGGCCCCGCTGCGGTCCGGGTGGTGGGTGGACCGGTCGGCCCGGTGTCCCGCCGCGGAGGAGCCGATCTTCCCCTCCATGAAAATTCGGGAGGGATCGACGGCCCCGGCCCTGAGGAGGGGCGCCAGCGACAGGATCGCCGTGGCGGCCAGGCACCCGGTGCACGCGACGCATTCCGCTTCCCGAATCTCGTCCCGGTAGAGTTCGGCCAGGCCGTACACGAACCGGCCGAGGACATCGGGATGGGCATGGGTGTGTCCGTACCAGGTCGGATAGTCCGCCGGATCCCGCAGGCGGAAGTCCGCGCTCAGGTCTATGACGCGGCCCGACAGGCCGGAAACGGCGTCCCACCTCTGCATGGCCTCCCCGTGGGGCAGGCACAGGCACAGGACATCGCAGGGCTCGAGGTCGGCCAGGGCGCTGAACTTGAGGTCCGTAACCCGCCGCAGGTTCGGATGGGACCGGCCCACGGGCTTGCCCGCAAGCGATTCCGAAGTCACCTGTCCGATTTCGATTTCCGGGTGGAACAGGAGCAGGCGGAGCAGTTCCCCTCCGCCATAGCCGGACGCGCCGGCGATAGACACCTTGATCATGATTGGGCCACCTTTACCAGATAATCGATGATTCGGCCGGGAATGTCCACGCCCGTCGGCTTGATGCTGTTCCGGAACTCCATGGTGTAGTTGACCTCGTTGACCAGGATCCCGTCCGGCGATTCCAGCAGGTCGACGGCCACCACGCCGCCGCCCACCGCTTCCGCGGCGCGGGCGGAAAGCGTCCCCACCTCGCCCTCCACGGGACAGTCGGCCGTCGTCCCGCCCAGGGCGGTATTGGTCTTCCAGTGGTCCGAGTACCGGTAAACGGCGCATATGGTCTCGCCGTCGACCACGAAGGACCGGATATCCCGGCCAGGCTTGTCCACGTACTCCTGGATGTAGATCACCGAATGCTGATAGGACCCCAGGGTCTCCTTGTGCTCGAGCACCGCTTCGGCGGCATGACGGTCGTTCACGCGCGCGATGAGGCGCCCCCACGAACCGATGGGCGGTTTGAGCACGACGGGATAGCCCATGGATTCCATTTCCTCCAGCGCCGACTCGGCTGTGAACGCGACGCGGGCCTTCGGCGTGGGTACTCCGTGGTCCACCAGTGCCATGGTCGTCAGGAACTTGTTGCCGCACACACGGGCCACCTCGTAGGTATTGACGGTCCTGATGCCGCCGGCATTGAGCATCTTCAGCGAGTTGAGGGCCCTGGAGTGGTTGATGCACCGCTCGAGTATGACGTCGTGGTCGTACCGGTGGTTCTCCAGGTCGAAGACGATGCGCCGGTCGTCCAGCCGGTCGAAGACGATACCCCGTTTCGCCGCGGCCTCAAAGAGCATCTTCTGTTCCGTGGAAACGATGGACAGCAACATGCCGATCTTCACGAGTTTCGTCCTCCCCGCGATACCGAGTCCGGCCGAGACACCGCGCCCCCCCGCGCCACGGCGTCCGCCACGTAGTCCATGATCTTCCCCGGGATATTGACCCCGGTGGCGTCCGACGCGTCCGAAAGCCCGGACGGCGGGCCCATCTCCTGCACGAACCAGGCGTCCTTCGTGCGTACCATATCCACCACCGCGATACCGCCGCCGATTGCCCGGACGGCGGCGACCGCCAGGTCGTTCAGTTCCTCCGTGACGGGTTCCTGCTTCATCAGGCCGCCGGCGGTGATGGTCCCGATCCAGTGATGGGTCAGCACCGATACGGCGGCCACTGTCTCGTCACCGACCACGTACGCCCTGATGTCGTGTCCGGGCGTATCGATGTGCTTTTGCATGAAGAATATGGAGTGGTGATAGGCGCCGAGGATGCGTTTGTGCTCCAGGACCGTCGCCGCCGTATACTTGTCCCCTATGCGGGAAACGAGCTGGCCCTCGGGGCCCTCCACGGGACGGAGCACGACCGGGTACCCCATGTCCTCCATGGCTTCCAGGGCGGAACGCGGCGTATAGGCCACGCGCACTTCCGGCACCGGCACCCCGTTCTCCCGCAAGGCCAGGGACGTCAGCAACCGGTTCCCGTATGTCTCCACCACCGACTGGCGGTTCACCGTCGGTATGCCCCAGTGGTCGAAGACGGTCAGTGCGTACACGGCGCGATGGTGATCGATACAGCGCTCCAGGACCCCATCCAGTTCCATGTGGCGCCGGTCCAGTTCGAAGACCAGCCGCGTGTTGTCGATCGTCTTCACGTTGATGCCGCGGCGGCGCGCCTCGGCGATCAACCGTTTCTCGTCCTTCCTGATACGCGACAGCACGATGCCCAATACCATAGATCCCGCGTCCTTCCGGATATACCGCGTCCTTCCGGATATCCGGTGTTCCCTTGCCCCGCGTGCAAAAAAAAAGAGCCGGCCTCTTCGCTCAATCGAAGAGGAACACGGCTCCCAACTGTTCCCGTGGCCCCGTAATCCCTTTCGCAGGATTACCGTGGGGCCCGATGAGCGGACGAACGTAAATCACAATCATGTTTACCATGTTTATGTTTCATTCGTTTGCTCATCTTGATTTCCTTGATATCCCGTATGTGCTCGAAACCGCCGACTAGACCGTGGGCCTATTCTCCCCAGTCTTCCTCTTCTTCCGGTGCCAGTGCGAACTCCAGTGGGCCGACGCTGATCACTTCCAGTTCCGCGCCGCACTCCGGGCACGTGATGATTTCGCCGACCACGACATCATAGTCCAGGGTGATCTCGGCGCCACATTCGGGGCAGATCCCGCTCATTGTACCCTCGCTTTACACCAGTGCAGCCTCGGAACGAAAGGCCTTTCCTCCTGAAGAACGGACGAAATATAGGGTGCGCGCCTAACGTGTCAAGCGCTTTTTTCAACCCTCCTCGTCACCGTCCGATCCGGGTGATTCGGCCGCTTCGGACGGCGTGGAATCGTCTTCGGAAGTCGCCGGATCGTCCTCTTCGTCGCCCGGCGTAATCCGGGAAACATCGATCACCCGGTCCCCCTCGCCCAGGTTGATGAGCCGGACGCCCTGGGTGTTCCGGCCGATGGGGCGCAGGTCGCGGACCGGCAGGCGTATGATGAGGCCGTTCGTGGTAATGATCATCAACTCGTCTTCGTCGGAGACCGCGTGGATCGACACGACGGGCCCATTACGCTCGCTGGTGCGTATGTTGCTCACGCCCTTGCTGTGGCGGCGGGTCAGCCGGTAGTTCTCGATGTCCGTCCGCTTCCCGTAGCCGTTCTCCGTCACGGAGAGCAGCGTGGTGTCCCGATCCGACGCCAGCATCCCCACGACCCGGTCGCCTTCGCCGAGACGTATGCCCCGCACCCCCTGTGCGCCCCGGCCCATCGTCCGGACGTCGCTCTCGTGGAAACGGACGGCCTGTCCGTTCCGGCTGGCGATGACGATGTCGTTGTCGCCGTCGGTCAGCAAGGCCTCGATGAGGGCGTCGCCCTCGAGGATGTTCAGCGCCACGATGCCGTTCCGCCGGGGATTCCCGTAGGCCGACAGCACGGTTTTCTTCACCAGGCCGCCTCGCGTCACCATCAGGATATAGTGCTCGTCGTCGAAGTTCCGGATCGGCAGGAAGGCCGCGATGCTCTCCCCCTGGTCGAGCTGCAGCAGGTTGACGACGGCTTTGCCCCGGGCCGTGCGGCCGGCTTCGGGGATCTCCCACACCTTGAGCCAGTAGCACTTGCCGCGGTTCGTGAAGAACAGGATATAGGAGTGGGTCGAGGCGGAGAAGAGGTGCTCCACGAAATCCTCTTCCCGGGTCTTCATGCCGGTGATCCCCTTGCCGCCGCGGTTCTGGCTGCGGTAGGTGTCCATGGGCAGGCGCTTGACGTAACCGGCGTGGGAAATGGTGATGACCATTTCCTCGTCGGCGATCAGGTCCTCGATGCTGAGATCGCCCTCGATGTCGATCAGCTCGGTCCGCCGCTCGTCGCCGTAGCGCTCCTTCAGGTCGATCATCTCGTCCTTGATGATCTGCATCCGGCGTTCCAGCCGCGAGAGGATGTCCCGGTAATCGGCGATCCGCGCGACCAGCTCTTCGTATTCTTCCTCCAGCTTGTCTCTTTCCAGCCCGGTCAGGCGCTGCAGGCGCATGTCCAGGATGGCCTCGACCTGGGCGCGGGACAGGCCGAACTCGTCGCCCAGGACCTCCATGGCCTCCTCGCCGGTATGCGAGCCGCGGATGACTTCGATCACGCGGTCCACATTGTCCAGCGCGACGCGCAGGCCTTCCACGATATGGGCCCGCTGCTCGGCTTTCTCGAGGTCGAAGGTGGTCCGGCGCACCAGCACCTCGTGGCGGTGGTCGATGAAGTGCTGGATGCACTCCTTGATGTTCAGGACCCGGGGCCGCCCGTCCACGAGCGCCAGCATGGTGACGCCGATGGTGGTCTCCAGCGGCGTCATCTTGAAGAGGTGGTTGAGCACGATGTTGCCCGGGATGTCCCGCCGCACGTCGATGGCGATGCGCATGCCCGACCGGTCCGACTCGTCCCGGATGTCGGTAATGCCCAGTATCTGCTTTTCCCGGACGAGGTCGGCGATCTTCTCGATCAGGCTGGACTTGTTGACCTTGTAGGGGATCTCCGTGACGACGATGGTTTCCTTTTCGCTCTGCTCGTGCACCTCGATCGTCGTGCGGGCGCGCACCTTGATCTTCCCGCGGCCGGTGTGGAAATACTCGTTGATCGCGTTGCGGCCGTAGATGATGGCGCCGGTGGCGAAATCGGGTCCCTGGATGTGCGCGGCGAGCTCCCCGATCGTGATTTCCGGGTGGTCGATCACCGCCACGATGCCGTCCACCACTTCGCTGAGGTTATGGGACGGGAGGTTGGAGGCCATGCCCACGCCGATGCCGAGGGAGCCGTTGCAGAGCAGGTTGGGGAACTTGCCCGGCAGCACGGTCGGCTCGTCTTTCGACTCGTCGTAGTTGGGCATGAAATCGACGGTGTTCTTGTCGATATCCTCCATCATCTCGATGGCCAGGCGGGACATGCGCGATTCGGTGTACCGCATGGCGCCCGGCGGATCGCCGTCGATGGACCCGAAATTGCCCTGGCCGAAGACCATGGGGTAGCGCATGCTGAAGGGCTGGGCCATCCGCGCGAGGGTATCGTACACGGCCAGGTCGCCGTGGGGGTGGTAGTCCCCGATCGTCTGGCCGACGATCTTGGCGCACTTCCGCGTGGGCCGTCCCGGCGTGAGGTTCAGGTCGCGCATCGCCACGAGAATGCGCCGCTGGGACGGCTTGAACCCGTCGCGGACGTCCGGGATCGCCCGGGACAGGTTCACGCTCATGGAGAAATCGAGATAGGAACTCTTCATCTCGTCTTCGATGAAGATCGGCTGGATGTTGTCGTGTTGTTCTACCGCCATGCTTTCCCCTTGAACGTGTTAATTCATGTTGTGATCGCGCCGGGCAGGCGCCAGGTATCAGTGCAGGTCCAGGTTGTTGACCAGCAGGGCGTTCCGCTGGATGAAATCGTTTCGCGCGGCCACGTTGTCGCCCATGAGGATCGTGAAGATCCGGTCCGCCTCCACCGCGTCGTCCAGGGTGACCCGGAGCAGCGTGCGGGTTTCGGGGTTCATCGTGGTCTGCCACAGTTCCTCGGCGTCCATCTCGGCCAGCCCCTTGTACCGCGAGATGGTGGCGCCTTCGCGCCCCACGTCCAGCACCGCGTCGATCAGCTTGCCGACGCCCCTGACCCGCTTCTCGGTCTTGTCCGTGCTGACCACCATCTCGCTGTCGATGACGTCCTCCAGCCGGAGGCACAGCTTCCGAAGGCGGCCGTACAGGGAGGGGTCCAGGGCCTCTTCGACGGGATCCACGGGCACCGGGACTTCGCCGGCTTCCTCCTGCGCTTTTCGTACTGCAGCCTGGTCGCGCAGCTCCCTCCGGTATGCGTCGTACTGGTCCCGGTCTCTCAGCATATCCAGGATGTGTTCGCGCTTCATGCCTGTCTTGACCAGCCGTCCGAGCTGCTCTTCGAAGTCCATCATCTCGCGGAGATGGGCCAGCAGCTTGTCTTCGGTCAGGGCGTGCCCGTTGCCGTTCGCGTCCGCCCGCTGCACCTTCGTGCGGTCCACGCTCTGGTTGAGCAGGTATTCCCAGAGCTCCCGGTCGTTCTTGAGGTAGTCCTCCCGGCGTCCCTTGCGCACGCGGTAGAGCGGCGGCTGGGCGATCAGGACGTGGCCGTGCTCCACCAGCGGACGCATGTAGCGGAACAGGAAGGTCAGGAGCAGCGTGCGGATGTGCAGCCCGTCATGGTCGGCGTCCGCCATGATGATCACGCGCCCGTAGCGCAGCCGGGACAGGTCGAAATCCTCGTCGATGCCGACCCCGAGCGCGGTGATGATGGGCTGGAGCTTGTCGTTGCTCAGCACCGTGTCGATGCGGGCCTTCTCCACATTGAGCGGCTTGCCCCAGAGGGGGAGGATGGCCTGGAAGGTCTTGTCGCGGCCCGACTTGGCCGTGCCGCCGGCCGAATCGCCCTCGACGAGGTAGATCTCGCAGGCCATGGGGTCCTTCAGGGTGCAGTCGGCCAGCTTCCCGGGCAGGGTGGTGTTTTCCAGCGCGCTCTTCCGGCGGGTCAGTTCCCGCGCCTTTCGGGCGGCGTCGCGGGAAACCGCCGCCTGGATGCATTTCTCGACGATCCTCTTCGCCGTGGCCGGATGTTCTTCCAGGTACACGGAGAGCCCCTCGCCGACCACCGACTCCACGACGCCGCGAATGTCGCTGTTGCCGAGCTTCTCCTTGGTCTGCCCCTCGAACTGGGGATCGGGGATGATCACGCTCACGATGGCGGTGATCCCTTCCCGCGTGTCGTCTCCGGTGATGGGCACCTTGAGGTTCTTCAGCAGGTTGTTCCGCTGGGCGTAGTTGTTGATGGAACGGGTGAGGGCCGTCTTGAAGCCCACGAGGTGGAAGCCGCCCTCCGAAGTCCGCACGGTATTGGCGTAGGTGAAGATGTTCTCCTGGTAGCCGTCGTTGTACTGGAAGGCGACGTCGATCTGGTTGCCGTCCCGTTCCTGGCGGATGCCGATGGTGTCGTGGATGGCCGTCTTGTTCTCGTTCAGGTACTCGACGAACTCGACAATGCCCCCGCGGTACTCGAAAATGGCGGATTTGCCCCTGGCTTCCTCATGCAGCTCGATGCGCATGTGGCGGTTAAGGAAGGCCAGTTCCCGGAAGCGGTGGGCGATGTGGTCGAAATTGAACTCCGTCGAGTCGAAGATCTCGTCGTCGGGTTTGAAGGAGACGGTCGTCCCGTTCTCCGTCGTCTCGCCCCGGACCTCCAGGTCGCATACGGGGATGCCCTGCTCGTAGCGCTGGTAGTAGATCTTGCCGTCCCGGCGCACTTCGACGACCAGCCATTCGGCCAGCGCGTTGACCACCGACACGCCCACGCCGTGCAGGCCTCCCGATACCTTGTAGGACTTGTTGTCGAACTTCCCGCCGGCGTGGAGCATGGTCATGACGACTTCCACGGCCGGCCGGTTCTCCGTCGGGTGCATTTCGACCGGAATGCCGCGTCCGTTGTCGATCACGGTGATCCGCCCGTCTTCTTCGATGTATACCTTGATCGTATCGCCGAATCCCTGGAGATGCTCGTCGATGGCGTTCTGCATCACCTCTTCCACGAGATGGTGCAGGCCGGAGGCGCTGGTGCTCCCGATGTACATGGCGGGGCGCTTGCGAACCCCCTCGAGCCCCTTGAGGACCTGGATGTTCTCCGCGTCGTACTGATCGGCATCCGGGGTGCCGGAGTCCGACTCCGGCGATTCCGGACCATTCGAGTGGTCCGGACGGCCTTGGCGGTCCAGGTTGTCCGGCGTGTTCGTGTTCCCGGAGCGGTCCAGGTTGTCCGGGTTTTCCAGGTTGTCCAGGCTATCCGGCGTGTTTTCCCGTGTTTCTGACATCGATTTTACCTTCTGGTATTGGTGAATATGATGTCCCGGACCAGGGGTCTTCCGAAAGACCGGTCCAGTCGGTTCAGAATGTCCGGCTTCATGTAGTGCAGTTCCTGGCTCCAGGTGGCGCTGTCGCACTCCACGAACAGCTTTCCGCCGTCGAAGAAGACTGCCCGCGCATGCGCCGCGACGCGCTCCCCGACGATCCGGGGCCAATGGTCCACGGCCTGCTGCTCCTCCAGCTTGCCTTCCATGCCGAGGTTGCGCACCAGTTCCCGGAGCGCGTCGCCAAGGGTGGTGGCCTTCTTCCGTCGCGTCACGTTCGGATCCTCAGTCATAGGGCGTCACCGCGCCTCCGTGGACGCGGAACCGGGTGATCCCCCGGTTGTAGTCCCCGATATCACTTTCCTTGGCCGTCGTAATGAAGGTCTGGCCGTAGGCCGGTACCATTTCCATCAGGCGGCCCGTCCTGGCGGCGTCGATCTCCGCGAATATGTCATCCAGCAGCAGCAGGGGCGGGGCCTGCAGCCGGCGCCACAGGAAGCGGGCTTCCGCCAGCTTGAGGGCCGTCGCCGCCGTCTTGTGCTGTCCCTGCGACCCGAAGGCCTGCAGCGAGACCCCGTTCATCCGGATGGACAGGTCGTCCCGGTGGGGCCCCACCTCCGTCATGCACCGCGCCCTCTCCCGCGGCGCGGCGCGGTCCAGCGCCTCCTCGAAGGCCTGCTCGATATCGGCAAGCGCCTCGTATTCGAAGGACGGCGCGTAGGCGATCTCGAGGCACTCGTTGTCGTCGCTCACGGCGGCGTGAATGCGGCCGGCTTCTTCCTTCAGGTCCTCGACGACTTCCACCCGCTTTCTCATGATGCGGCTGCCCAGCGCGACCAGCGGGGCGTTCCAGACCTCCAGGTCCTCCGTCCTCCCCGGCCGCTCCTGGTGCGCGCGCAAAGCCTCGTTGCGTTGCCGGACTACCCGCCTGTATTCCTGCAGGGCCGTAAGATACGGCGCGTTGGACTGCGAGATCGCGATGTCGAGGAACCGCCGTCGCGAGCCCGGCGAGCCCTGGACCAGCCTCCGGTCGTCCGGCGAGATCACGACGGCCGCCAGGATTCCATACAGGTCCGACAGGTTCCGCTGGGGCGACTCGTTTACAAAGACCTTCTTCCCCGACGGGCGGGCGTATCGGATCTGTACCTCGACCTCCCTGCCCTCCGCGGACCGGCCCTGTCCCTGTATCAGGAAGTGGTCCGCCCCCATGCGCACGAGATCCCGGTCCTGTGCCTCGCGGCAGGACCGGGCCACGCACAGGTAGTAAACCGCTTCCAGGAGGTTGGTCTTTCCTTGTCCGTTCGATCCGATGAAAACGTTCGTTTGCAAATCACAGGCCAGCGACAGGGATGCGTAATTCCTGAAATGGCTGAGGGACAGCCCTTGAAGGTGCACCTTAGCTTTCCGCCTCGGTCGTCCTGAAGGGCATGATCAGGCACTCGTAGTCCTCGCCCTCCGATTCCTCCCGGGAGGGGGTGATAATCCCCGCGCTGACCGGCGTATCCAGTTTGAAAACCACTTCCTCGCTCTCTATCCGCTCCACGACGTCGAGGAGGTAGCGGAAATCGTAGGTCGTGTCCATGGCTTCGCCTTCGTATTCGGCCGGCACCTCTTCCCGGGCCTCGCCGCCGATATCGTGGCTGAAGGAACTCAGTTCGACGAATCCCGGCCGGAAGGAATACCGGATCTGCCGGGTGGAGGGATTGGACAGCACGGACACGCGGCGGACGGCGCTCTCGAGCTCCTCGCGGTTCACCTTGACCACCTTGTCATTGCCCGTGGGAATCACCCGTTCGTAGTCCGGATAGGTCGCTTCGATCAGCCTGGCGAACAACCGGGCATTCTCCAGTTCGAACAGGACGTGGTTCTCGCCGATGGTGATCCGGGACGGCGAGTCCGATTCCCCGATGAGGCGCGAGAGGTTGTTCAGCGCCTTGGGCGGCACGATGATCCCTTCCGTGGCCGCATCGGAAACATCGCAGGGGAGCGTCGTCTTGGCCAGCCGGTGCCCATCGGTGGCCACCATCCGGACGGCACCCCGGCCTATGCGGAGGAACGCGCCCCAGAGACTCGGGTGGATCTCGTCCTTCGATACGGCGTACACTGTCTTGCGGATCAGCCGCTGCAGCGAAGACGAGGGTATCTCAATGGTCTGATCGGACGCCACGTCCGGCAGTGCCGGGTACTCGTCCTTGCTGATGCCCACCAGGCGAAAAACCCCGCGGTCACACCGGATGATCACCTTGACCCCGTCCACCTCGATATCCACGGGCGCGTCGGGCAGCTCGCGCACCATTTCCGCGAATTTCCTTCCAGGCACCGTGATCGATCCCTCTCCCGATATCTGGGCGGGGATCCTGGTCATGATGAATATGTCCAGGTCGGTGGCCCCTATGGTCAGGTGGCCGTCTTCCGTCTCCAGCAGCATGTTGGACAGGATAGGAAGGGTCGTCTTCGGCGGAACGACGTTCAGGACGGTCTGAATACCGCTCATGAGGGTGGAACTGGACGGAATGGTGATTTTCACAGGGTACTCCTTTGGGCAGCCTTCAGGGCGTTCTTCGCCGGTTACCTCGTCGGATCCGCACTGCACAGAATGAACCGGGGAGGTTTATTGTACAGTAACCTATTACTATTATTGAATATAATATAGATTACGCTCGGGACAGCGCAAGGGTTTTGTGAGGCAAAACCACCCTATATTGTAGAACGTAGCGGTATGTCTCTGAAATCGTACAATATATTGTGTATACTATCTATTGTATTATGTATGTATAAGAAAGGAATAATACTAATAAGGAATGTGGATATGTGCATAAATACGCATTAGTGATGATAACCAACAATAAATTCAATAATTTGCAAAAAAACAAAGATGTGGAGAAACAGGCACCTAAACACTTGTTTATCCACATAATCCACACACTAGAAACCAATAGGGGACAAATCAGCCAGTTATACACAAATCATTGACACTCCGCGTCCCCTTATCCCCCGGGTTATCCACATCATCTCCAGTCCGGAAATGTGCCTGATCCACGCCGATGAGCAGTCGGACGTATGAAAACCGTTCCGAGGTCTGTTCCAGGCCGAAACGAGGCCTTTTTTAACTGCGGGCGGAGATCTTTCCACACTCCGGTGCATTAACCCTGGTGGATTGGTGTGGAAATTCGGTAAATACACTATGCAACGTATTGTGGGATCAGAAGTTACAGGAGGTGATAATTGTTGACAAAATGTGGATAACCATCGAGTTATCCACAGGTTGCGGGGGATATGACAGTGTGGAGAGTGTTGCTTGACAGCAGGCGGGGCTATGAAAGGGCATTCCTGATCTTGTCGAGGTCTTCGTGCAGGTTTTCGTCGGACAAAAGAAGCTTCTCGACCGTCCGGCAGGCGTGTATGACGGTGGTGTGGTCTCTCTTGCCGAAAACCGCGCCGATATCCTTAAGCGACGCGCGGGTCATGTCCCTGCAAAGATACATGGCGGCCTGGCGGGCCGCCACGACGTGCTTCTTCCGTGTCTTCGCGGCGAGATCCTCGACGGGCACGCCGTAATGGCCGGCCGCGGCCTTTTGAATGTCGTCCATTCCCACGGAGCGCTGTTTTCTGCGGATCTTGTTGCTCAGCACCCGCTTCGCCACTTCGATGGTGATGTCGCAGTGACTCAGCGACGCGTAGGCCAGCAGGCTGAGCACGGCGCCTTCCAGCTCCCGGATGTTCGATGCGACGCGGTCGGCGATATAGGCGATGACGTCCGGGCTGAGCGACAGTCCGTCCTTGTCCGCCTTCTTCTGTAGAATGGCCTCCCGGGTCTCGTAGTCGGGCGGCTTCATGTCCGCGAGAAGCCCCCACTCGAACCGGGACACCAGCCGTTCCTCCAGGCCGGAAAGCTCCTTCGGTATCCGGTCGCTGGTCAGGACGATCTGCTTGCCCTTCTGCCGCAACACGTCGAAGGTGTGGAAGAACTCCTCCTGGGTTCGGTCCTTGTGCCCCTTGCAGAAGAACTGGATGTCGTCCACGATCAGCAGGTCGACGTTCCGGTAGGTCTGCGCGAACTCCTTCGTCTTCTTTTCCTGGATGGACTCGATGAACTCGTTGTAGAAGATCTCCGACGTGACGTACCTGCTTCGGTCGACAGTACCGAGCCGCTTCGATTCGTGGGCGATCGCCTGCGCCAGGTGGGTCTTGCCCAGGCCGACACCGCCGTAGATGACCAGGGGATTGAAGGTCTGCTGGCCCGGGGATTTCACCACGGCCAGGGACGCCGCGTGGGCGAAGTCGTTGCATTCCCCCACGACGAAGTTCTCGAAGGTGTAGTTGTCGTAGAGGTTGTCCGATTCCGTTGCGCCCGCGGCCTGATGTTCCCGGTCCGCCTGATCCGCCCGGTCCGCCCGGTCTGCCCGGTCCGCCCGGTCCGTCACGTAGGAGGGCAAGTCGGTAAGCACCGGGATGATCTGCGAATTGCCCTCGAAAATGTGATAGTCAATGACGACCTGGCGACCGAGCTGGGTCGTCACGACCTGGCTGATCTTGTCGTGAAACCGCTTCAGCATCCGTTCGCCGGAGAACGGGTTCGGTACCTCGATCGTGAATCTATCCGGTGTTACGTCATGCCCCCTTGTCCGCTCGAACCAGGTCGCGAACGTCTGCGCGGGCATCATGCCCCTCAGTTCCGATAAACACACCGACCAGAGCTGTGCAGGATCTTCCTGCTTCATTGCGTATTACCTTGTGGACTGAAGGGACTGGAAAGCCTGTGAACGGACCGGTGGTTTTTCGGTCCGAAAACATACTCGTACGCTCGCATGTAACATGCTAAATTGTTGAAATTACTACAATTAAGGTGGTGTTAGGTGCGACAACAAATCCACGGCAGGCGGAAACGTTGCGGGTCGTATCTTCAAATTAGTATGTATGGTGAGCGGGGTACTGTCAAGAGAATATCTCGAAAAGATTTGCTCCCCTGGAAAGACCAAAAACAACTTGACTTAATCGCGCTTCGGGGGTAATATGGAGGGTTGTTGTTTTTGTGAAAACAGGAAGAAAAAACGGGAGTAAACGATGAAGCGGACCTTTCAGCCGAGCAATCTCAAGCGGCACCGCAGGCACGGGTTTCGTCGAAGGATGAGCACCAGGGCGGGACGGTTGATACTGAACCGCCGACGGGCCAAGGGAAGGGTACGCGTCGCCGTTTAGGCGCCGCCCGAACGCGGCAGGACCGATGCACCATGGCCGCCGGTTCCCGACGTTTTCCCCACGACGAACGCATGAGACACCGGTGGGAGTTCGAACGGGTCAGGAAATGCGGACTGACCGTCCGCGGACGTTCGATGACCCTGTCTCTGGCCGCGTGTCCGGACCGGCTCGAGCGCCGGGTCGGTTTCATCGTGACCAGGCACTACGGCGGCGCGGTCAAGCGGAATCTGGTCCGCCGGAGAATGCGGGAAATCTACCGGTTGAACAGATGCCGCCTGAAGAGGGGGGTGCATCTGGTGCTGATCGCCCGCAGTTCCGACCGGGAATGGACCTACCGCCAGATGAACGAAGAGTTCCTGTCCCTCTACCGTACCGCGGTGACACGCTTATGTGGAAACGGCTGACCAGGGCAATTACGACCACGCTCGTCTGGGGCGTCCGCGGCTATCGGCTCGTCATCTCCCCGCTCCTCCCGCCAAGCTGCAGGTTTACCCCCACCTGTTCGAATTACGCCATCGAAGCACTGGAACGAAAAGGCCTGTTCACCGGGACCCGCATGGCCGTGTGGCGGCTGCTGCGTTGCCATCCCTTTCACCCGGGCGGTTACGATCCGGTGGAGCAACCGGACGGATCACCCGGGCCGGGCGTACAGGATTGCTGCGTCGAATCAGGCGTGCCGGCCGAATCGGGCGTGCCCGTCGGAACAACCGGGACAGGTGCACTTGGCGCACCGGACGGACCACGCGATTAGCCGCATGCCACGGCTTGAAACCCCGGAATCACAACGACCATGGAAAAACGGGTACTCGGCGCATTCGGACTGATCATTCTGACCTGGATCGGTTACTACTACATTATATACCCCATGTACGCGCCCCAGCGTCCTGCCCAGGTCGACCGGACGGTACCGCAGCAGCAGCCGGGGGATTTCGCGACCGGGGACGATCCCGCGGGCGCCTTTCCTTCAGGCGAGACCCCCGGTCAGGCTTTCGACGCGCCGCCGGATGCCACTGGACCGTCCTTTGAAGCACCGCCGGACGCCGCCGTATCGGAGCCCGGCCGGACGCCACCTCCCCGTACCGAAGAGCGCCCCCGGCAGAACCTGGCCGCGGACAGCTGGGACCGCTCCGAACGCGTGCTGTTTCTCCCTCCTGCCGAAGGCGCGCCGGCGCCCCGTGAAATCGTCGTCGAAAACCAGTACTTCCGGGGTGTGATCAATACGATGGGCGGTGTGATAACCAGCTGGAAACTCAAGGGTTACAGGGGGATTGGCGGAGAAGAAGTGGAACTCGTCCCCCCCGATCGAGAGTCCGGCCCTGACATCGTCCTCACCACGGAGCGGGGCCCCCGCAGCACCCGCGCCCTGCGCTTCGCCGCGGACCGCGACGCGGTCGTGCTGGGTCCCGGACAGTCTTCGGGGTCCGTGACGCTGACGGCCGACGCCCCGGGGGGCCTGACCATCACCAAGGCCTTCGTGATCAACCGGGACGATTACGCCGTGGATCTCCAGGTGAGGATCGACGGCGGGCAGGACCTGGCCCTGGGCAGCAAGTATTATCTCCGGTGGGGCGGCGGGATCAACGTGACGGAACGGGACTGGGACCAGGATCTTTACGCCTTCAGGGGATTCGCCTCGCTCAACGACACGGTGATCGATGAAGACCTCGGGACCGAGTTCGAAGACCCGCGGCCCGAGACCACGGGTGAGACCCACTGGGTCGGCGTGCGAAGCAAGTATTTCTTCACCGCCATGGTGCCGGTGGACCGGAAGGCCAGGGGGTACCGGCTGAACGGCCGGCCCGTGCAGCGCGCCCAATACGACGACCGGCAGATCGCCGCGGAACTGTCCATGGGACTCGCCTCTCCCCTGGTGGACAATTTCCTCCTCTATCTCGGCCCGGTCCACTACGATACCCTGGAAAGTTACGGCTACGGCCTCGAGGGCGCCGTCGATCTCGGATGGACGATCATACAGCCGATCAGCCGGATCACGCTCATTTCCCTGGTCTGGCTGCACCAGTTCATCACCAATTACGGCGTCGTGATCATCGTGCTGTCCATCATCGTGAAGATCCTGCTCTTTCCCCTGACCCACAAGAGCATGAAGGCCACGCAGGGCATGGCCGCGCTCCAGCCGAAAATGGAATCGCTCAAGGAGAAGCACAAGAACGATTCGACCAAGCTGAACCAGGAGATGATGAAGCTGTACCGGGACGCGGGGGTGAACCCGCTGGGCGGCTGCCTGCCGCTGTTGCTGCAGATGCCGATCCTCATCGCGCTCTACACCATCTTCAGCAGTACGATCGAACTGCGGGACGCGCCATTCATCGGTTGGATCCAGGACCTGTCCCTCCGGGATCCGTACTACGTGCTGCCCGTCCTCATGGCGGCCACGATGCTGATCCAGTCCAAGATGACGATGAAGGACCCCCGGCAGGCCATGTTCGTCTACATCATGCCCACGGTGCTGTTCTTCATCATGATGAACCTGCCTTCCGGACTGATCCTGTACTGGACCATGATCAACGTGCTGACCATCGTGCAGCAGGCCTTTCAGAACCGGTTCTTCCCCGTACAACCCGCCAAATGACGCACCCGCAGGGCATCGACCCGCAGGATTCCAGACGGCCGGGCAACGGCCGGCCGGGCACAGGACCGCAGCGCACCGGGCGCGGCACCGGGCGCGGCACCGGGCGCGGCAGCAAGCCTCGTTAATCCCATGACCTCGCAGGCCCCGAACGATACCATTTCCGCGATCGGCACGCCGCCCGGCGAGGGCGGACTGTGCGTGGTGCGCATGAGCGGTCCCGACGCTTTCGCCATTGCCGACCGGGTCTTCGACGGCGCGAACCGACCTTCGGAGTGCGGGACGCACACCATTCATCACGGCCACGTCGTCGATCCCCGGAGCCGCGAGCGGGTGGATGAAGTGCTCATGTCCGTATTCAGGTCGCCACGTACCTACACCCGGGAAGACCTGATCGAGTTCAGCGGTCACGGCGGCATGGTCCCGGGCGGGATGATCCTGGATGTCCTGATCCGATCGGGCGCCCGGCTGGCGGAGCCGGGAGAGTTTACTAAGCGCGCCTTTCTCAACGGAAGGATCGACCTGCTGCAGGCGGAAGCGGTGGGCGAACTCATCCGGGCGCGGACCGACGCCTGCGCGCGGGCGGCCCTCAGGCAGTTGAACGGGACCTGTTCGCAACAGGTCGACGAGTTCAGGATAACACTAATACAAATAATTGCATATATTGAAGTTACACTTGATTTCACCGAAGAGGGCATCCCCGATATGTCGCCGCAGACCTTCCTGGACCAGCTCCGACCCGTCCGGGAAGCGCTGGACCGCCTCATCAAGTCCTCCCACGAAACGCGCGTGCTGAGGGACGGCGTCCGGGTCGCGCTGCTCGGCAAGCCGAACGTGGGGAAGTCCAGCCTGCTCAACTTGCTGACGTCACGGGACCGCGCGATCGTGCATCCGGAATCGGGGACGACGCGGGATACCATCGAGGAGAGCGTCGACATCCGGGGCGTGCCCGTCGTCTTCGTGGATACGGCGGGTATCCGGAAAACCTCGGACAGGGTGGAACAGCAGGGCGTCATCCGGTCGCGCACGGAACTGGAGAAGGCCGATATCCCCCTGGCTGTGTTCGACGCGTCAAGCCCGCCGGACGACGACGACCGGCAACTGGTGAAGATGTTGTCCGGTCGGACCGCCGTGTTTATATTGAACAAGTGCGATCTGGACGCTTACGATCCGGACGCGTTTATCGAATTGACCGCGGGCGGCCGGTGGATCCGGACCTCCGCAAAACTCGGCGAAGGCCTCGAAAGCCTTCGGGAAGCGATTCTCGAAATCGCGCGGTTCGATCCTGCCGGTTTCGAATCGGGACTCGTCGTCAATGCCCGTCAGAGCGAACTGCTCGACCAGGCAAAAACGAGTCTTGACCGCGGGATCGGCGTACTGGAAGAAGGTCTCGGCGGCGAAATGGCGGCCGTCGATCTGAGGGAAAGCGTGCACCGGCTCGGTGTGCTCGTGGGTAAGGAAATCGGCGATGCCGTGCTGGATCATGTGTTCTCCAGATTCTGCATCGGCAAATGATGTTCCACGTGGAACAGGGACCAGGCAGTGGTGCAAAACAACCAGCTGACATGGGTTGAAGTCCTCGTCATCGGCGGAGGCCACGCCGGGTGCGAAGCCGCCCTGGCGTCGGCGAGAATGGGCGTGGAAACGGCGCTCGTTACCCTTGATGCGTCGAAAATAGGGCAGATGTCCTGCAACCCTTCTATCGGCGGCCTGGGAAAGGGGCAACTCGTTCGGGAGGTCGACGCGCTCGGCGGCGAAATGGGCAAGGCTGCGGACGCGACAGCCGTGCAGGTCAAGATGCTGAACACGCGCAAGGGTCCGGCGGTACAGTCCCTGAGGTCCCAGAATGACCGCGTGGCCTACCGGGACTACATGCAGCGGGTTATCGGGGAGACGCCGAACTTGACGGTGGTGGAAGGCGAGGTCGCGTGGCTGGACGTCGATCAGGGTCGCGTGACGGGCGTCCGGACCAGCGATGGACGCGCCATATCCTGCCGTGCCGTGGTCGTGGCTTCGGGCACTTTTCTTAACGGCGTCATGCATCGCGGCGCGAGCAATTCACCCGGAGGACGTCTCGGAGAAAGAGCGGCCACGGAGTTGTCCGATTCCCTGCGGGACCTGGGGTTCGATATCGGCCGGCTGAAGACCGGCACGCCGCCCAGAGTGGATGGTAAATCCATAGATTACAGTGAGTTGGAGATCATCCCCGGGGACGAGTTTCCCGAACATTTCTCCCAGGACAGGCTGTCGCCGCCCGATGAGCAGCTGCCGTGCTATTTGACCTTCACGAACGCCCGGACCCATGACATTATCCGTTCCGCGCTGGACCAGTCGCCCATGTACTCTGGCCGGATCACCGGCCGCGGTCCCAGGTACTGTCCATCCGTCGAAGACAAGATCGTACGGTTCCCCGACCGGGACAGTCACCAGATCATCCTGGAACCCGAGGGATGGAATACCGACGAAGTATACGTAAACGGCTTCTCCACCAGCCTTCCGGAACCGGTACAGGACCGTGCGCTGCACACGATCAAGGCCCTGGAGCAGGCGGAGATCCTCCAGTTCGGATACGCCGTCGAATACGATTTCATTCCACCCGACAACCTGTCCCGGTCCCTGGAAACGCGCCAGGTCGACGGGTTGTTCCTCGCGGGACAGATCAACGGTACCACGGGCTATGAAGAAGCCGCGGCTCAGGGCGTTCTGGCCGGTATCAATGCCGCGCTGAAGGTCAGCAGCCGCCCGCCGTTCACCCTCGATCGGGGCGAGGCCTATATCGGCGTAATGGTCGACGATCTCATCACGAAGGGAGCGGACGAACCCTACCGGATGTTTACTTCGCGTGCGGAATACCGACTGCTGTTGCGGCACGACAACGCGGATATGCGCCTGTCCGACCGTGCTTTCGAAATCGGTGTGATTTCAAGGGAACGACACGAGGCCACGGTAAGCCGGCGCCGTCTGGTGGAAGTGGAAACGGACCGGCTGAAGAGGGAATACGTGGCTGCGGAATGTATAAATCCCATACTGGAGAACAGGTCGTCGACACCGGTATCTGAACCCGTGTCCCTGTACAAGCTGCTTTCCCGCCCGGAGATACAGTATTCCGACCTCTATACCGTAGACCCAAATCCCATGGACCATGAACCATCTGTCATCAGCCAGATACAGACGGCGGTTAAATACGCCGGTTACCTCGAGCGCCAGCACAAGGAAATCGCACGCATGCGGTCCTGGGAATCTCGCGAGATCCCCGAAGACTTCGACTACGCTTCCATCCGGGCTATGTCCCATGAAGCACGTGAAAAGCTGGTCAGCATTAGGCCGGCAAACGTGGGACAGGCGTCAAGGATCCCGGGTGTGACGCCAGCCGACATATCCATTCTCGTAGTGCATCTCGAACGTGTTATGGCTTTGTCCCACACCGAAGATACCGACAACGAAAACCGGATGTTCCACGTGGAACATTCCAAGTCATGACATGGACTCCATAGAACAATTCGTTCATAGCATGGAGCAGCTTGGTCATCCGCTGGACGCCCGTAGAATCGGGGCATACGAGCGATACCTCTACGAAATACGCCGCGTAAATCACGTACTTAAAGTTATATCCACGAACGATCTGGAACGTATTCCATCGCGCCATTTCCTCGATTCGCTCATGCCGGCCCTGAAGGGTGTCCTTTCCAGGGACGGCTTGATCGTAGACATCGGGAGCGGCGGCGGTTTCCCTGCGGTTCCACTCGCCATCTTCCTTCCTGAAACCCACTTTGTGGCAGTCGAATCAAACCAGAAGAAATGCGCCTTTCTTAAGGCGGTGAGGCGGGCAATATCGCTGGATAATATGAAAGTCTGCAATATGCGGATGGAACAGTTGCCGAAGTGTGCACCGGACAGCATGTATGACGCCGCGGTGGCGCGGGCCGTCGGCTCGATCGGTCGGCTTGTGAATTGGAGCGGGCCTGTTCTGAAACCAGGAGGGAAGCTGGTCTGCTACAAGGGTCCCGGCCCGGAAGCAGAGATCGAATCGGCAGCGTCAGTCATGGAGGCGCAGGGCATGGTATGGGAGGCCACCGTTCCATACGAAAAAGGGGTGGGTGACTCTCCTACCCTTGTGGTGATCAGCAAGAGCGAGAAGGAAGGCGATTAATTCGGGACGGTGTGTATTATCGGAAAGACTACGTCGGTGAAGACAGGAAGTGGCCAGATGGAAGGAAAAACGACCGATGAATCAGGCTACCCCGTCACCGATCGTCCATCGTGGTAGAAAAACGTATATACATAATAATATACGTGTCTGAGTAGTACTTTCTAAAACTTCGTAACCTATTTAATTATCAGTAGTTACGGGCAGAAGATAGCCCGCTGTAACCTCCGAGCAACATGACCTCAATTTCCTGGCCGGCCGGCATGAGTTCCTGGTCTTCGTGACTCACGGCCAACCCGTCGGCTATAGACATGGATCTCAGAATACCGGAGCCTTGCTCACCCGTACGCGACGCGTAGTACTGGTCATCCCGCTTCTGGAGGGTCACGCGAATGAACTGCTTGCGTCCAAGGGATTTCGTAATGTCTTCCAGGAGGAGGGCCTTGATCGTGGGGCGGTAGATGTGGGTGTATCCCTGCATCTTGAGCAGGGCGGGACGCATGAAGAGCTCGAAGGTCACCATGGACGCCACCGGGTTACCGGGCAGGCCGAACAAGATGGTGTCGTCGATGGAGCCGAAGGCGAGGGGACGACCGGGTGTCATGGACACCTTCCAGAAGGCCATGGAAGTGCCAACGGCCTCGAGGGCGGCCTTGACGTAATCGTATTCTCCCACCGAGACCCCACCCGAAGTGATGACCGCGTCCGCCAGGATTCCGTCGCGCAGCGCTTCTTCCAGTGCGTCCTGCGTATCGGGACAGATTCCCAGCCTCAAAGGTATGCCGCCGGCGTCCGCCACCAGCGCGGAAAGGGCGTATCCGTTGCTGTCCACGATCTTGCCGTCCTCGAGCGGCTCGTCCACGTCGACGATCTCGTCGCCGGTGGACAGAATGGCAACCCTTGGCCGGCGGTAGACCGACACCTGTGAGCGGTTGGTGGACGCCAGCAGGCCCACTTCGGCCGGCCGGACCAGCATGCCGGACGGGATGATAAGGTCCCCTTCGCAAAGGTCTTCGCCGGCCCGGCGAAGGTCCGTCCCGGGTTCCACGGCCTGGAGAATGCGTACGCGACGCTCATCGAGTCTCAGGGAGCGTTCGGCGCGGACGATGGTATCGGCGCCATCGGGCACCGGCGCGCCCGTCATGATATGGATCGCCTGTCCCGGTCCGACGGCGCGTTTGGCCACGTATCCGGCGGGAAGGTCCTCGACGATCTCCAACTCCGCCGGGGAATCCGGCGACGAGGGTACCGTATCCTCGGCCCGCACCGCGTAGCCGTCCATGGCCGAGTTGTCCCAGGGCGGCTGGTTCCTCGTGGCGTGGACGTCTTCGGCAAGTACCCGGTCGCGCGCGGAAGCGATGTCGACGCGCTCCACGCCGATTGGACGGATCCGGTCCAGAATGGTGTCCCGGGCTTCGATAACGGAGATCATCGCGCGGTCCTCACGGTGAATCCTTTCCGGCTGCGCCCTGAATGGTCCCGTCGCTTGTTCCGGCCGCGCCGAATCCGGCCGCACCCATCAGCAGCACCTGGACCTCGGATCCGCGGGGCACGGAGGTTACGCCCGTTTCCACGACGACGAGACCGTTGGTCCCGGTCATGGAACTGAGCATGCCGGATCCCTGGCCCGCGACGGTCGAGGCGTAGAACCGGCCTCCGGTACAGGTGATCCTGGCGCGCAGATAGTGCCGCCGGTCCCCGCCGGCCGTCAGATCGTTCTCGAGTTCCGCCTGGACCGTGGGCAGGCGCCAGTCATGGGGGCCGTAACCCATCATCTTCCGCATGGCGGGCCGCGCGAAGAGGAGGAAGGAGACCATGCAGGAAACGGGATTGCCCGGCAGACCGAAGAACGGCTTGCCCTGGAGCAACCCGTAGGCGAGGGGTTTGCCCGGCTTCATCTTCACCCGCCAGAAACGCATGTCCGTGCCGAGGTCTTCCAGCACTTTTTTCACATAGTCGTAGTCTCCCACGGAAACGCCGCCGGTGGAAAGGACGATATCCGCGCGCAGCGCCGACCGTATGGCTTTCGAGATCTCCGCTTCGCTGTCCCTGGCGATGCCCAGGTTGACCGGCCGGCCGTTGCATGCCCGCACGAGCGCGGCCAGGGAATAGCTGTTGCTGTTGACGATTTTTCCCGGGGTGAGTTGTTCGTCGATGTCGACGACCTCGTCACCCGTGGAAAGGATGGCCACGGCCGGGCGCCTGCGCACCGCGACCTGGGACCGCTGGAAGGCCGCCAGGAGGCCGATCTCGCCCGGACCGATTTCGGCGCCGGCGAAAAGGACCTGCTGGCCCTGTTTTACGTCTTCTCCCCGGTAGCGTACGTTCTGGCCCGGCGTTACCGATTTCAGGATCTCTACACCTTCGGCGTGCTGCCTGGTGTGCTCCACCATGACGACAGCGTCCGCGCCTCCGGGGAGGAAGGCGCCGGTCATGATGCGCGAAGACTTGCCGGGAACCACGTGCGCGGAGGGAACGGTACCCGCGGGGATCTCTTCGAGGACCTCGAGGCGGCAGGGAGCGTCCTCCGATGCGCCGGAGGTGTCCTCGGCCCGGACGGCATAACCGTCGACGGAGGAGTTGTCCTGGGGCGGCACGTCGAACCTGGGCGCCACGTCTTCGGCGAGCACCCGGTCCTGGCTCTCGGCCAGCGGCACGCGCTCGATACCCGAGACGGAGACCGAATCCAGCACGATCTCCTGGGCCTCCTCCACGGTAAGCATCCGGTCCGCGGTCATGAATCCATCCCGTTAGCCCGCGGCAGGGGATTACCTGCCGTCGGGATTCGCCATGAAGGCTTCGATTTCCTCGATCGTCCGGGGCGTGCCTTCCGACAGCACCCGGTGTCCGTCTTCGGTCACCAATACGTCGTCTTCGACGCGTACCCCGATATTCCGGTATCGCTCGAAGGCGGGCCGTATCGCCTCGATGAGCGCCCGGTTCCGCGACGTGTCGTCGAGGTTCACCAGCGTGTCCTCCCGGACGTAGATGCCCGGTTCCACCGTGATCACCATGCCCGGCCTGAAGGGCATGTCCCTTCCGCCCACGTCATGGACGTCCAGCCCGATCCAGTGGCTCGTGCCGTGCATATACCACATGCGGTACTGGTTTCCCGATGTACTTGTGATCAGCCCCAGTTTCAGGAGTCCGTCCGCGATCACCTTCCGCGCCACCTCATGCACCCTGCGCATGGTCATGCCCGGCCGGACGGCGGCGACGCCCCGGGCATGGGCCTCGAGGACGACCTCGTAGATTTCGCGCTGTGCTTCCGAGAAAACCCCGCCGACCGGGAACGTCCGCGTGACGTCGGCCGTGTAGTATCCGACGGCCGCGCCGATATCGGCCAGGACGAGTTCGCCGCTTGCGATCTCCCGGTTGTTTTCCTCGTAGTGCAGGGTCGTGGCATTGGGTCCCGAAGCCACGATGGACGGGAAACCCCAGTGCGCGCCGTGCGTGCGATAGGTGGAAAGAATGATGCCGTCGAGTACGGATTCGTTCAGTGTTCCGCCCGGGCCGCCTGGTCCGGCTGGTCCCGTTGTGGCGGAAGTGCCGCCCCGGCCGCCCGGTCCGCGAGTACCGCCCTGACTGCTTGCCCGGCGCATGATGGCGCGCTGCGCCAGGCGGGTGATGTCGACGGCGCGCTGAAGCCGCTGCAGCTCCCAGTCCGATTTGACGACGCGCAGGTCCCGGAACAGCCCGGTCGCCAGCCGTATCTGGACGGCGGGAAAACGGGCGGACTCCGAGGCGAACCGAAGGGCTTTCGGATACCGGCTGCCGTACCTGGAACTGGCGTCGGCCAGGAGCCAGACGGGCACGGGCGTTCCGTTCTCGACGGATTCGCCGATGGCCCGGTAATCCCCTGCGTCATCGGAGAGACGTTTTTCATAGGCCACGCCGTGGAGGACGGCCTCCACGAAGGCGTCGAATTCTTCACTTGGCCAAACCTGGGTGATCCCGGTCCGGCGGCGGGCTTCTTCCACCCCGATCATGTGTCCGGTCCAGATTTCCCGCGCGGGGTCGCGCCTGGGGAGGAAGAGGATCTCCTTCTGGCTTCGATTCCCGGACACCAGCACGAGCGTGGCGCCGGGCTGGCTGATGCCGGTCAGGTAGAAGAGGTTGCTTTCCTGCCGGTAGGGATAGTTCACGTCGTTACTGAATACCTTGGGTTCCGCCCCGAAGAGGATCATGATCCCGCTGCCCATGCCGTCGAGGATCCTGGTCCGCCTTTCCGCCAGCTCCGCCACCGGTACCGGACCGGGGTCTTCCGTGATCGACAAGGACCCGGTCTGGGCGGCGGCCGGGGAAGCCGAAGTGACGCCATAGAGGGCCGTTCCCCAGAGCGCGGCAGTGAAGATCGTGCACAGCACGGCGGAGAAGACCGGGCCGAGCTTGTGGGTGGCTATCCCTGGAGTGGCACGGGCCGTGCGCAACGAGGCGCGGGCCGTGCGCAACGAGGTGCGGGCCGTGCGCAACGCGCTGCCGGCCGCAAATAGGCCAAATTCAGGACTTGGTTTCATGAGACATCTTCCGTGGTGACGGCCCGCAAGGCCGCGTGAAATCGTTGGTGGTGTATCAGGTGGTATATTCCGCGTTCACGGTCACGTATTCGTGGGACATGTCGCAGGTCCATACCGTGGCCGCGCCGACTCCCAGCTTGAGATCGATTTCGACGGGTATTTCACTGGCGGAAAGGGCTTCCCGCATCATCGGCTCGTCGAGAGGGAGTCCCTGGCCGTCGCGCGTCAACTGGTGACCGCAGAGGAACAGGTCGATCGTGTCCGGGTCCGATTCGGCGTCCGCGTACCCGACGGCGCAGAGGATCCGGCCCCAGTTGGGATCGTGGCCGTAGATGGCCGTCTTAACCAGGGCGGAATTCGCCACGCTCATGCCGATCGTCCGGGCGTCCTCGTCCGTCCGGGCGCCCCGCACGCGGATCTCCACGAGTTTGGTCGCGCCTTCGCCGTCCCGGGCGATCTTCTTCGCCAGGTCGGTACAGACGTGCTCCAGCGCTTCGGCGAACCGCTCGTAGGCGTCCCCGGCCGGCTGGGTTATCTCCGGATTGCCCGCGGCGCCGTTGGCCAGGATGAACACGGTGTCGTTCGTGCTCATGTCCCCGTCGACGGTGATGCAGTTGAAGGACTTGCCGACGGCCCGCTTGAGGGCCGACTTCAGGGCGCCCGGCGCGATGGCGGCGTCCGTCGTGACCACGCCGATCATCGTGGCCATATCCGGACAGATCATGCCCGCGCCCTTGGCGATACCGCCGACCACCGCGGCCGTACCATCGAGATCGAACCGCACCGCGCAGGTCTTGGGTACCGTGTCGGTCGTCATGATCGACTCGGCGGCGTCCGGGTCAGGACCCAGCGGCTGCCGGTCCAGCGCTTCCCGGATGCCTTCGCGGATCACGTCCATGGGCAGGGGCCGGCCGATGACCCCGGTGGAAGCGACGAGGATCTCGCTCGCGGGTACGGACAACCCTTCGGCCACCAGGGCGGCCATCTCGCGGGCGTCCGCCATGCCGGGTTCCCCGTTGCACGCGTTGGCGTTGCCGCTGATGACCACGACGGCTCGCGCCATGCCGGTCTGCAGATGGTCTTTGGAAAGGACCACCGGTGCGGCCTGTACCCGGTTCGTGGTGAACACCCCCGCCGCGGAGGCGGTCCCGCCCGCGTCGATCACCGCCAGGTCCTTTCGGCTGCCCTTCGGACTATTGATGCCGCAGCCCGCCGTATTGGCCAGGAACCCCTTCGGGGCCAGTATGCCGCCGTCTACCGTCTGCATGGTCAAACCCTCGCTTCTTTCAATGTCTCGTGCCACTCCTGCAGGCTCTTCACCGAGATCTCGCGGCCCTCGTTCTTGAGCGCCTGGATGGCCTTTACCGCGGACCAGGCCGCCGAGAGCGTGGTGATGCACGGGATGTTCGCCTCGATGGCCGCGCGGCGGATCATGTAGTCGTCGTCCCGCGCGCTCTTGCCCAGCGGCGTGTTGATGATGAGTTGGATGTCGCTTCGCCGGATGTGGTCCACGATGTGCGGTTCGCCCTCCCAGACCTTGTTGACCCGGACCACCTCCAGGCCGGCGTCCTCCAGCGTCCGGCCGGTGCCGCTCGTCGCCATGATCGTGAAGCCCAGCATATCGAGCTCCCGGGCGATTGCGACGACGTTCTCGTGGTCGAAGGCGTTGACGCTGACCAGGACAGTGCCGGACAGGGGCAGGGAGCCGCCCGCCGCGCTCTGTCCCTTGGCGAAGGCGATCCCCGGTTCCTCGTAGATGCCCATGACCTCGCCGGTCGACTTCATTTCGGGTCCGAGCAGGCTGTCCGACCCCGCGAATTTGACGAAGGGCAGCACAACCTCCTTCACCGAGGCATAGGGCGGGATAATTTCTTCGGTGAAACCGAGTTCCCGCAGCGTCTTCCCCACCATGACCCTCGCCGCGAGCTGGGCCAGCGGCACGCCGATGGCCTTGGAGACGAAGGGTATCGTCCTCGAGGCGCGCGGGTTGACCTCCAGCACGTAGACCACGTCGTTCTTGATGGCGTACTGCACGTTGATCAGTCCGACGACCTTGAGGCTTCTCGCCAGGGCGTGGGTGTAGTTCCTCATGGTGTCGATATGCATAGGCTTGACCATGTAGGGCGGCAGCACGCAGGCGCTGTCCCCGGAATGGATGCCCGCCTCCTCGATGTGTTCCATAATCCCGCCCAGGACGACGTCCGTCCCGTCGGAGACGGCATCCACGTCGTATTCGAAGGCGTCCTCGAGGAACTTGTCGATGAGGATGGGATGCTCGGGGGACACGTGGACGGCGGTTTTCATGTAGGCCTGCAGGGAATCGTCGTCGTAGACCAGGGCCATGTTGCGGCCGCCGAGGACATAGGAAGGCCGCACCAGCACGGGGTATCCGATCTCGCCCGCCACCTCGCGGGCCTCTTCGAAGGAAAAGACCGTCCCGTGGGGCGGATGGGGGATGCCCAGCGCCGTCGTCAGGGCGCCGAACCGCTTGCGGTCCTCGGCCAGGTCGATGCTGTCGGGCGACGTGCCGATAATGGGCACGCCCGCGCGTTCGAGCGGCAGGGCCAGCTTGAGGGGCGTCTGCCCGCCGAACTGGACGATCACGCCGTCCGGCTTTTCCGTCTCGACGATGTTCATCACGTCTTCGAAGGTGAGGGGCTCGAAGAACAGCCGGTCCGAGATGTCGTAATCGGTGCTCACGGTCTCCGGGTTGCTGTTGACCATGATCGTCTCGTATCCGTCCTCCTTCAGCGCCATAACCGCCTGCACGCAGCAGTAGTCGAACTCGATCCCCTGGCCGATGCGGTTCGGCCCGCCGCCGAGGATCATGATCGTCTTCCGCGTCTTGGGCCGGGTCTCGTTCTCGGTCTCGTAGGTCGAATAGTAGTAGGGCGTCATGGCCTCGAACTCGGCCGCGCAGGTGTCGACAGTCTTGAACACGGCGTCCACGCGCGCCTCGATGCGCCGGGCGCGGACCGACCGCTCGTCGCTGCCGGTCAGGTGGGCGATCTGCACATCGGAGAAACCGGCCTGCTTGGCCTTGTGCAACAGGTTCCGGGGCATGGACCCGTTCCGGTGCGCGCCGATCTCGCCCTCGAGCTCGACGATGTCCCGCAGGTTGTGCAGGAACCAGGGATCGACGCCGGTAAGCGCGTAGATCTCTTCGATGGGCATGCCGAGTTGGAGGGCGGTCTTGATCTGGAAGATGCGCTCCGCCGTGGGCCGGGCCATCTGCTCCCTGAGATCGTCCAGCACGCCGTCCACCTGATCCTTCCCGTCCGCGCCGAGGCCGTGGCGGTCTATCTCCAGACCCCGGAGCCCTTTCTGGAGCGCTTCCTTGAAAGTCCGGCCGATGGCCATGGTCTCGCCCACCGACTTCATCTGCGTGCCGAGCTGCGTATCGGCATTGGGGAATTTCTCGAAGGCCCAGCGCGGGATCTTCACCACCACGTAGTCGATGGTGGGCTCGAAGGATGCGGGGGTTTCGCGGGTAATGTCGTTCGGGATCTCGTCCAGCGTATATCCGACCGCCAGCTTCGCGGCGATCTTGGCGATGGGGAAGCCCGTGGCCTTGGAGGCCAGGGCCGAACTGCGGGACACGCGGGGGTTCATCTCGATGGCCAGGATGCGGCCGTCTTCGGGGCTGACGGCGAACTGGATATTCGATCCGCCCGTCTCCACGCCGATCTCCCGGATCACCTTGATCGAGGCGTCCCGGAGCGCCTGGTATTCCTTGTCCGTGAGGGTCTGCGCGGGGGCGACCGTGATGCTGTCGCCGGTGTGCACGCCCATGGGGTCGAAATTTTCGATGGAGCAGATGATGACCACGTTGTCGGCCAGGTCGCGCATGACCTCGAGTTCGTATTCCTTCCAGCCGATGACCGACTCCTCGATCAGCACCTCGGTGATGGGACTGGTGGACAGCCCCCATTCGACGGCCTCGGCGTATTCCGATTCGCTGCGCGCGATGCTCCCGCCCGCGCCGCCCAGGGTGAAGGCCGGCCGGATGATGGCGGGGAAGCCCGTATTCTTCACCAGTTCCCAGGCCTCGTCGACGGTCCGCGCGAAGCCGCCCCGGGGCACTTCCAGGCCGATGCGCTCCATGGCCTGCTGGAACAGTTCCCGGTCCTCCGCCATCTTGATGGCCTCGAGCTTGGCCCCGATGAGTTCGACCCCGTAGCGGTCCAGCGTGCCCGACTCGGCGAGCTCGACGGCGACGTTCAGGGCGGTCTGTCCCCCGAGCGTGGGCAGCAGCACGTCGGGGCGCTCGCGCCGGATGACTTTCTCCACGTATTCCGCGGTGATAGGCTCGACGTAGGTCCGGTCGGCCATGTCCGGATCCGTCATGATCGTGGCCGGATTGCTGTTGATCAGCACGACCCGGTAGCCTTCTTCGCGGAGCGCCCTGCAGGCCTGGGTGCCGGAATAGTCGAACTCGCAGGCCTGTCCGATGACGATCGGCCCGGAGCCGATGATCAGGATGGATTCGATGTCGTTGCGTTTCGGCAAGATGACCCTCAAAAGGGACCGCGGTGAGGCGCCCACGGCGGGGCGCATGCGGTGAGACGCCCACGGCGGGGCGCTCGCGCATCACCTGCGTTCAGTTGGAGCAAACCGCATGAATATAAATTGAGAAGGCCCGAATCGCAACGTTAAAACCGGGCCGAATCGAGTGGGGCGGGTGCTGGCGGACCGAGCGCAGTGGGTGCTGGTGGATCGGGCGCTAACGGTGGGCTGGCCGGGTGCTGTCAGGGTGTGCCGGTGCGCTCATTCCAGCGACCGGAGCAGGACCTCCTGGGCGGCTTCGAAGCCGGGCGCAGCCTCCAGGGCCTTCAGCGCGGCCTTCCTGGCGTCGTCCTTCCTTCCCGCCGCCAGATAGGCGCGGGCCAGGTCGTACTGCGCCTGCACCCGGTCGGTGGTCTCGACCGCCAGCACGGCTTCGTACTCTGGCACGGCCAGTTCCGGCCTTCCGTCCCGTTCGTACAAACCGGCGCGCATCTTGCGGATCTCGGCGTCGAAGGGATCGATCATGACGGCCCGTTCCAGGATGCGGAGGGCGTCCCCGCGCCGGCCTTCCCCGGCGTAGAGCCCGGCCAAGGTCTTGCAGGATTCGATGTCGTCCTCGTCGACGGCGGTGAGGGCCTCGAGGGCCTCCATCGCCGCCTCCGTGTTCCCCTGTTCGAGGTAGATCTCCGCCAGCAATGCGTGGGGGTTGCCGGCATGGGTGTAATTGGCGAAGAGGGTCCGGGCGCGTTCAAGCGGCGCGATGGCTTCTTCGTACCGTTTCTGCATGTGCAACGCCTGGCCCAGCATCAGGTGGGCGTAGAAACTCTCCGGGTGATCGGCCGCCATCGCCTCCAGTTCGGCCATGGACGGCTTCTCGTCGCGCGGCGGCTTGAATTGTAAAACGCGGCTGAGCCCGGCGATCCGTTCTTCGGTATAGTCCGCGAAATCCCGGTCGAAGTCTTCCATGGACCGGCCCGTTACCTCGCGAACGACTTCGGCGGTGGTTCGATTCCTGTTGTACAGGTCCAGCATGTGCCGGACCGCCTCGAATCCGAAGGTGTCCACGATGTATTCCACGACGACCGAGGCCTGGTAGTAGGAAAGGACGATCTGATTCCGCGACTTCGGCCGGGTGAAACCCCGGTTCAGTTCGCTGACGGCGAGTAACTCGCCCTGGATGGCCGCCTCGGTGAACTCCGCTTCCAGGTCCATGTCCCATTCCGGCCGGGCGAGACGCGTTTCGTAGACGGCGATGCCTTCCGCCAGCCAGCGGGGGATCCGGTTGCGCGTCTGCTGCAGATGGGTGACGTGGATGTACTCGTGCCAGAGCGTCTGCCCCCAGTTGAACGTCCCCTTCGGCCGGGCCCTGGGTGAATTCGCCACCACCACCTCGCCGAAGCAGACTCCCAGCAGGCCGCCCGTTCCCGGCACGCCGGCGATGCGCACCATGAAGTCGTCGTTGTCCGGCAGCATCTCGACGAGCACGGGTCCATCCGGCGTGAACCCGTACCGCGGCGCGATCGTCCGGTGGGCTTCTTCGAGCAGGTCGAGGGCCAGCTTCCCGTACACGGCGTCTTCGTCCCGGTGGATCTTCAGGATAAACGGTCCGCTTTCCCTGGTCTCGAAATCTTCGAAGGCGTCGAGCAGTTCCAGCGTGTTGTAGGTCCGGGTGTCGAATGGGTCTCTGTCGAAGGCCTGTTCCAGCATCCGGCGGGCCTCATCCATCTCGCCTACCCGGGTCAGGCTGATCCCAAGCCCGGCGTAGGCCGACCAGAGCGCGGGGTCGGTCTCGATCGCACGGCGGCCCATCTCCACGGACTCCCGGAACCGGTAGCGCCGCGTGAGGTGGTTCGCGATGATTTCGTACAGCCGGCCATAGGAAGGATTTATGTCCAGGACGCGCTGCCGGGCGGCTTCGAATTCGGCCTGGCGGCCCTGGCCGTGGTAAGCGGCCGCCAGGAGGGCATGTGTTTCTGGCGATTCCGGGTTGACCTCCAGGGCCTGGTCCAGCTGGCCGATCGCCTCATCATAGGCCTCGTCCGTCAGGTGGAGACCCGCGAGGAAAAGACGTCCCTCCATGAGCGCGGGGTTGATCGCGAGCGCCTTCTGTACTATGGCCTCCGCCGGCAGCGGCTGTTTCTCCGCAAGCGCCTCGGCCAGGCCCATCAGCGCCGGCGGATATCCGGCGTCGATCTTCAGCGCGTCTTCGAAAATCCCCGTCGCTTCCGCACGGTTGTGCTTGTCGAGGAAGAGGCGACCCCATGCCACGTAGGCATCGAGATACTCGCCGTCGACACGTGTCGCGGCGGCCAGAAACGAGTTGGCCTCGTGAGAAAGCTCCAGGTACCGCGCGGCGAGCCCCGCGGCCATCAGGTTCGGTGCGTTCGGCGGTCCTTGTGATCCAGTGTTCCTCAGGACCTCGCGGCACAGTTCGAGGCCTTCATCGGTCCTGCCCGTCGTGAAATACACCTCCGCGAGCCGAACGGTGGCCAGCGCCGGACCGCCCTGGCGAGACCGGGTAGCGGCCAGCACGGCCTCCGCCTCGTCATACCGCCCCAGGCCCAGGAGTAGTCTGCCAAGCAACGCGCGCATGTCGGCGGTGTATTCGGTCGCGCCCGCCTGCTCCACCGCGCTACTCAGGAGTTCGACGGCCTGATCATACTGTCCGACGGACATGTGAAGCCGTGCAAGCGCCGACATCGTCTCGTTTCGCCGCTCCTGCTCATCACGATTGCCGGTACCGGCGGTGCGCAGGCGGGCGTTTTGCCTCGTGACCTCCGTCTGGAGTTCCTCGATCCGGTCCACGTAGCGCTGGCGCGCCGCAAGACCTTCCTTGATCGCTTCTTTGAAGGCGTCGCCGTCCTGGGCGGAGCGGTTCTGGGCTGTTGCGCCCTGGGCGTTAGCAGGGGGAGGGATTTCCGCCGCGAAGAGCAGCAGAAGCACCGCGAGCAAAGGGGCGGCTCTGATCATATTGGACCGGGGTATAAATCGGTGTTAAATATATGTTTGATAATGACTTATGTTGTGTTATCGAAATATAGACCGAGGTTATTTTGCTGTCAAGAGAAACCCATCCACCACCTGGCCGGGCGTGGGACCGAGGGGTCGTGGCGGCGCAAAGTACGACATGTCCCAGGAACGGCCGTTGCTGCGGATCACAACCGCGCCGCCCTCGTCCGTTCGAAACACCTCCGCTCCCCGCCGCCTGTACCGCTCAATGACCTCGGGCGAAGGGTGGCCGAAGGCATTGTACATGCCGGCGGAAACGGCCACCGCCTCCGGGTCGACGGCGTTCAGGAAGGTCGTTCCGCTCGACGAGCGGCTTCCGTGATGGGGCGATTTGAGCACCGTGCTTTTCAGGATGGACGGCCGGCGGACGGTAGCGGCTTCGCCTTTTTCCTCGATGTCGCCGGTAAGGAGCATGCTGAACGCGCCAAGGGACAGGCGCAGGACCAAGGACACCTCGTTGGAGCTGGACTTCGACGGGCCTGTCAGGAACAGGGGATCCGGATGAAGAAACAGGCCGCGCACGCCGCCCAGCGCCGCGAGGGTGTCCCCCCTCGCGACCATGCGGTACGGGATGCCGCGCCGGTCGATGGCCTCGCGCCAGGCCTGGTAGGAACGGGACTGAGAACCGACGCCGCTCGAAAGAACCTCGCCCACTTCAACGGACTCCACGACGGCCCGAAGTCCGCCGTAGTGGTCCAGGTCGGGATGGGTGACGATAATCGTATCCACGCGGCGGTATCCTTTCGCACGCATGAAGGGCAGGATGACGCGGGCGCCGGCGTCGTAAAAATGCGTACGGACGCCACCGTCGACCAGGAGGGTGCGTCCGTTGGGACAGGCAATGAAGATGGCGTCCCCCTGTCCGACGTCGAGGACGGTGATCCTCAGCGACCGGTCGGGCAGCAGGTTGTAACAGAAGAGCAAGAGAGAAAGGGCCAGCAGACCCAGCCGCGTCCGCCGCGCCCGGGACCCACCCGGTTTCCAAAGCAGCAGCAGGCCCGCGCCGTAGAAGGAGCCATAGAAGAGCGTGGAAGGCGCCGGCACCTCGACCAGCGCGGACGGCGCGCCGGAGAAGGTCTTCGAGAGGTGGATCATGGCGAACAGGACCAGCGTGTTGACGGCGCTGAAGAGGCGGGCGATTTCGATGGCCAGGGGGCCGGTCAGGGCGGTGAGCACGCCGAAGGTCGTGTTCAGGAACACCAGCGGCCCGATGAATAGATTCGCCACCGCCGACATCCAGGAAACCTGGTAGAACGTACCCGCTACCACGGGCAGCGCGCCCAGTTGCGCCGCGACCGAGACCAGCAACCCGTCCCGCAGCCAGCGGGCCCACCATTTCTCCGACCGTGAAATCCGCTCGGGGAGCAGTTCCTTCATCCGGGGATATCCCGTGATGATAGCGTAGGTCGCCAGGAAGGACAGCTGGAAGCTCAGGTCGAAGAGGGCCGAGGGCCAGATCAGGAGAATGACGATGGCCGCCACGGCCAGGATGTTGACGGTGTCGGTCTGACGGTCCAGCTGGCGGCCCGCCAGGAAGAGCGCCGCCATGATCGTAGCCCGGATGACCGACGGCGTCAGGTTGGTGATGAAGGCGTAAAGCACCAATACGCCCAGCGTGCCGGCGACGACGATGTTCCGCGGCAGTCTCAGGACGGACAGCAGCGTGTGGATCACCAGGGTAATCAGGCCGACGTGCAGCCCGGACACGGCCAGGATATGGGCCAGGCCGATCGTCCTGAAGGTGTGGAGCAGATCCTCGGGCAGCTGCTGCCGCGCACCCAGCAGGATGCCTTTCAGCAGGGCGGCAGAATCGCCCCGCATGGTCCGGTCGATGGACCGGTCGATGCTGCTTCGCAGCGGGTCGATGACCCCGGTCTGCCAGGTGAACGACGTACTGCGCCGCGTCACGCGATAGCTGCCCGCATCGCGCACGCTCACCAGCGCGTAAACCCCCCTGCTCCCGTAGTAGGTGCGCGCGTCGAATCCGCCGGGGTTGCGAGCGGGTTGGGGGCTGCGCAGGCGTCCCGATACGAGGACGCGGTCGCCGTACCGGCCGGGATCGATGCCGCTGTTCAGGCGGACCTGCAGGCGGCCAGTCACGGGGGCCGCTTGATCGGTGGCGGTCGCCATGCCAGGCGACTCTCTTGAAGCCCAGCCGACAACGCCCAACGAGATGGAGTCCACGTCCATCGTAACCAGGGTGAAACGTGCTCTCGCATCGGGCGATCGGACGATCGTCCCGGTCAGCACATGCCGTTGCCGCTGGTCGCAGAATCTCCGGATGTCGTTCGCGGGCACGACCCGCACCTGTACCGCGTACCAGAAGGCGCCCGCGAACATGAGGCTCAGAGCCATGAATATGCGAAGGTACGGCGAGGTGGTTCCACGGGTCCGATAGAGCGCGTAACCCGCCGCGATGACCGCGACTGCACCTAGCGCAAATAGGACAGGCGATACGTCGACGCGGTGTCCCAACAGGATGCCGATTACAAAACACACCGCGATGAACAGGGCCGGGCGTTGCATGGTGGACGTCTACTTCCCCTGTTCAAGCAAAATGCGCTCGAGCCGGTCGAAACGGGCGTCTACCTTGTCTTCCAGACGTGCAATCCGGTTGTCCATCTCACCCATGTCTTTCTGCATTTTGTCTTCGAAACGATCGAACTTGGCGTTTACCTTGTCGAACGTCGAATCGACTTTGCCCAACTCTTTCCTAAGGTTGTCCTCGAAACGGTCGAATCTCGCGTCGATCTTGTTCAGTTCTTCCCCTATGTCGGCTTTCAGTTCATGCCGGCTGCCTTTCGCCTCCCGCCAGAAGAAGATGAAGGCGGTCAGCAGGATCAGGGGCTGAGCCCAGAGATGTACGTGTTCCATGATGCTCCTTTCGCGGCACTCCCAGATGAACAGAGCGGGTGACGCATGTGAGGTGGTTAATTTCTGCCTTCGATCAGTGCGCTTTCGAGACGATCGAAACGGGAATCCATCTTGTCCATGTCTTCCCGGATTCTGTCTTCGAGGCGTTCGATCCGGGCATCGATTTTGTCCTCGAATCGATTGAATCTCGCGTCGATCTTGTTGAGTTCTTTCTGGATGTCCTCTTTTAGTTCCCGCCGGCTGCCTTTGGCCTCGCGCCAGAAGAAGATGAATGCGGTCAACAGAATCAGGGGCTGAAGCCAGAGTTGCGCGTGTTCCATGATGCTCCTTTCATGGTTTCAAGATTTGATCGTGGATATCGTTTAAGAAACCGGTATGTGTCTTCTCCATTCAGGTCTTCTTTTCCGTTTCAAAGGGGTTGCTTATCCGTGCAAAGGCCCCAAGCAGCCCTTCTATACGGGATACGTGTTCGCCCAAATGCGCAATCCGTTCCTCGATTTGCGAGACCCGCTCAGTGAGTTGAGAAATCCGCATGTCGAGGCTGCGCCAGACGAAGAGCAGGATCCCGATTACAACTACATTGCTGATGACGTTGGTAGCGTCCATGTTCGTCTCCTTTCCTGTTTACTCAGGACTTCTTTTCCGATTCAAAAGGGTTGCTTTTCCGAGCGAAGGCCTCAAACAGTCCTTCTATCCGGGAAATCCGCTCACCCAGGTGTGCAATCCGCTCGCCCAGGTGCGCAATCCGTTCCTCGATCTGCGAGACCCGCTCATCAAGGTGATCGATTCGGTCACTCAGACGCTTATCGAGTTGAGAAATCCGCATGCCGAGACTGCGCCAGACAAAGAGCAGGATTCCAATTACGACTACATTGCTTATAACATTGGTAGCATCCATATTCATCTCCATTTCAGACAATCGAACGATCCTCCTCAATCACGCCATCGCGCAACCTGATGATCCTCCTGCAATGCCGGGCGATATGCGCTTCGTGGGTCACCAGTATGATCGTATGTCCTTCCCCGTTCAGACGATCGAAAATCGCCATGATCTCCTCCCCGGTCCCGCTGTCCAGGTTTCCCGTAGGCTCGTCCGCCAGGATGATGGACGGTTCGCCGACCAGCGCACGGGCGATGGCCACGCGCTGGCGCTGCCCGCCCGACATCTCGTTGGGCCTGTGGCTAGCCCGGTCGCTCACGCCCACCGCTTCCATGGCTTCCATGGAGCGCCAACGCCGTTCCCTGCTGTCCATGCCGCGGTAGAGGAGCGGCAGTTCCACGTTGTGCAGCGCGTCCATTCTCGGGAGCAGGTTGAAGGCCTGGAACACGAACCCGATCATCCGGTTTCGGATGAAGGCCTGTTCGTCGTCCGTGAGGTCTCCGACGGACCTGCCGTCGAGGGCGTACCTGCCCGCCGTGGGCGTGTCCAGGCAGCCCAGGATGTTCATCAGGGTGGATTTGCCGGATCCCGACCGGCCCATCACGGCCATGTATTCGCCCCGGTTGATGGTGGCGGATACGCCCCGGAGCGCGGAAATGCGGCTGTCTCCCATCGGGAAGGTCTTATACAGATCTTCGACGGAGATCAGGGTAGGGGTATGAATGGATTGACGCACGACGCCTCCCTGTGACCGGGTGTGTGATTCGGTGCTATACAGGAATGGTCGTGATTACGTGGGGGAATCTCGTGGGAATTGCGGTTTTGTCAGGAAACCTACAAGACAGCGAGCAAGCAAATCATCAGTGTATTCGTCGATGCTTGTGGGAACCCGTTCAGTTGACGGGACGTCTGCATCCATATACCATAGTTATCCCTATACAATTATTGTTTTTCCTGAATTTAACGTCCCTTTACTAAGGAAACAGAGACATGTCCACACCCGACTCACGCACGAACACTCACATATACCTTTACGTCGCCTTTGCCGTCCTCGTCGCATTGAGCGCCGGCCTCCTCTGGCACAATGACCAGCAAAGGCAGGACGTTCAAAATCTGCAGCACAGTCTGTACAACGCCCAGGTGGAAATCCGCGTGCTGCAGGCGCAAACGATATTCGGCACGCCGTTTATTGCCCCCTTCGACGCGCTCGACCAGCACGGCCAACCTGCAGCAATGCCGGATCTCGGCAAGGGGTACCAACTCTTCTTGTTTTTCAAGTCTTGGCATCACCCAAGCCGCCTCGACATGATGGCTTCATTTGGATCGATGATCGGTGACAATGTCCCGGTAGTCGGCGTACTCCAGGGAGAGTCTGCCGATGAGATCGCGCCTATCGTGGAGAAATTCAGGTTGAGCTTCCCGGTGTTCCTGGCAGCCGACTCTCCCTTCGATCTGCCCAATACACCCCACATTGTGCTGATCGATGAAGTCGGCAACGTTTTGCACCTGGCACCCATCGGGTCCGATACCCCATCAGTGGAGGGACAAATCTCGGAATTTGCGCAGATGGTGAGGCGACTGGAATCGGCCGTCCAGCCGGAGCTGGCAGGTCAACCGGACACAGCCGTCCAATCTGAGTCGGCAGGTGGCCAACCGGAAGGAGATCAATCGGAACTGGCTGCTCAATCGGCGCCGGAAGGAGATCAACCGGACCCGGCAGACCGACCGGACCAGATGGCCGACCAGTTGGCTGACGAAAAAGTTGGGATTTACTGGCCCACAGCGGTGGATACGAGAGCAGAGACTGTTTATTACCCCGAAGTCCCCACAGGCGTCGTCGATCTAAATTTCGATGGCGTCGTAGTGGTTCAACTCGTGGTAGGCACGAATGGCAACGTGGACACGGCATTCGTCGAAAGATCGTCAGGTTTCACTGATGTGGATTCTTTGATGGTGGACGTGGCTCGTAAAACGGTCTATACGCCGGCAGTACATGACGGTGAACGCGTAAAGATGCGAAAGTCGCTTCCGTTTATGTTCAGGAATAGACCCCCATCCCCGGACGTGGAGACCGTCACGGAGGAGTGATGCATGGTGTGAAACCCATGCACCGATTCAAGAGGTTTCAACTGAACAATTCGATACTTGCTTTTCCGCTTTCTGTCGAAACCACAAAATCTGCAGATGCAAAATCGATGATAGATGACATGGTCAACCAATGGCCGCTGCATTGAGTATTGAACAATGGTATGGTTTCTCTGGTGTTACCATAATCGAAACTGCCGCACAGCGAGTGCAGGGATACGCTGGTTTCCGGAGCGATGGCCTCATGCAGGGTGAGGTTGATATCGCCAGATACTGTTCTAAGCCTGAACCGTGATTCCGGTTGCCTGGCAGTCTGTTTCAGATGTGTCGTACCGTATCTGTTGTATATGGCCACCTTTCCATTCAGGTCCGATGCGTGTAACTCGTATCTACCAACGTCGATATCCACATCGCCCTCTACAGTATCTATCTCCCCTTCCCAGAGGCCAATGTTGTCCATGACGTTATCCCGCCATTTGCCCCCTCCGTAGTCGTACATTCGATGAAACAGCTTCCCCCCGATATGCTGCATTTTGGTGAAAGCACAATTAAACAGATACACGTCCTTGCCGATATGCGATAGCGTGCTGACGTTGCGGCAAGAATAGATCATCAGTGAAGCGTCCACATGTTCCGCACTGATTTTCGAAGGTCTGAAAACTGATACGTTTTTGCTTTTCGGAACAGAAATCGATATGTGACAGTACTCGGACGGACCGAAGACGTTTTCATTCTGCCACCACATAGCCTTGAACACACCTTCAATCTCACCATTCATGGTGGATTTTTTTGTGTCCAATGGGCATACCTCTTGAGTTTGAACAGACACTCGAATCGATTTTCCCAAACTCTTTCTAACTGACTCGGGAAGGGATGGAAACACTTCGATATCTTCTTTTAAATGAGGAAAAACATCGATCAACCTGTTCCCGGCGCTTACTTCATACAATGCCCATTCGTTTGTCAGATCACGCTTCCAATATTCACTGATACGCCGCGTTTCCGCGGTTGGTACGTCGTGGTCGGATCTGACACCCAGGAACAACTCCCCTTCGTGAGGCCCAGTTGTATAGAAATCTTCGACCACATCCCTTGAAACAGAAATCTCTTTTAACTGGCTCCGGGCCGCTTTCTCAGACGTCCCAAGCGCGATCTTGGAGCCTTCGATTACAAGCTTATTGCCCTTTGCCGGTTTAATCTCCACTTCTGTACTAATCCCACAGTAAAGGACGATGTTTTCCACGTCGCCCATATCGATCGTTTCTTTGAAGTCTTCTCTGGCGATCTTGCAGACCACATCCTGGACATCTTCGGTGACATCGATCTGGCTCATGGCGATGGTCTCCTTTTCCTGGGGCGACAAGGCGTTTTTCAAGCGGATTCGGGACTGGTAAAGCCGTCCTCTCGCCGTGGATTCCGGAATGTCCAAAAAGTCGGCGATCTCTTTCAGTGAAAAGCCCGTGTAGTAGTACAGATTGACGACCTGGCGATAGTGTTCGGGCAGTCTCTCGACTTCATCCCAGAGTTCAAGGCTTTCGATGTAGTCCTGGTGGTTCCGAGCCGCCACGGGATATTCGTCGCGTATGTGTTCGGTATTCGGATCGACACGAACCAGTCGGCTGGCTTTCTTCCGGCGGCTCCATTCCTTGCATCGGTTGACGACGATTCTGTGTAGCCAGCTGCCGAAGATGGCCGGGTCCTTCAACTGCGACAACTTGCAATAGGCGGCCACAAAGGCGTCCTGTACCGCGTCCTCCGCGTCTGTCCTGTCCCGAAGGAATCCCATGGCCACAGCGAATGCGGCATTCTGGTAACGCCGGACCAATGGCTCGAAGGCGTTGGCGTTTCCCTGCAGGCACAGGTGAATGTTGTACGTGTCGTCTTGTGTTGTCGTCGTCATAACTTGCTCAATCAGAGGGAGGTTCAGTTGATGAACTTCGCCAACTCCTACACGTACAAAGCACCTGGTTTATACAGGAGCAGCGTGCCTGTAGTATAAGACGTTGCCGAATCTCTAAAGATCAAAACGAAACGAAGATCCTAGTTGACTATTTTTAGTTCGATAGTTAGATCAAATGTAGCATTTCCCGTCGCTCGAAATCTCGAAAACCGAGATTCCAATCTCTTTACTCTAGTTCATAGCATAACGCCTTCACGTCGTTAAATGGACGACAGGGGCGTTTTTGTTTAAGGAGGAAGACTGTGGAAAAGAAAAAGGGGCAAGGACTTCAACATGTGAAGGTAATACGAAGCGGCGGTTTTCGAGTTGATATAAACAAGTATCTTGAATCCAGACGATCCAAGGCTGCTTCAGGACAGTCCAAATCAAACAGTTCGAAAGGTGGATCCACCAGGAAAGGGTAGTAACTGTGATAGTGGTATATTCCCGTTGCAACACCGGCCCCGTATCCCCTATATTCAATATTAGATGTAATACATATATAGTCGAAGCATGGTTTGAACCTGTCATTATTCGAATTCAACCAGTACGGGAGTAATCTATGGCGTTCCTGGAAGCCGGGGTCGCGGCCCCGGAAGTCGCGCTGGAAGACGCGGACGGCAATTCGACGTCGCTGGGCGATCAGGCGAACGGCGACTGGATGCTGGCGGTCTTCTACAAGGTAGGCTGCGGGACCTGCAAGTTCAGCGCTCCTTATTTCGACAAGATCCACCAGGCCTACGGCGGCAACGGTGGATTCCGGGTGCTGGGCGTCTCGCAGGATACGCCGGAGGAAACGAAAGCGTTCATGGACGAGCATGGCGCGTCCTTTACGAACGTGTACGACACGACCCACTGGGCCTCGTCTGATTTCGGCCTGACGAACGTGCCGACCTGGTTTCTCATGGATGAGGGCGGCGGCATACTCGACAGCAACACGGGCTTCTGCCGGACCGACCTGAACGACCTGTCGAAGACCATCGCGGGCCACCTCGATGAGGAGGCCGTGGTCATTTCGCCGGGGGACGACGGCGCACCCGAAATGAAACCTGGATGAGGCTCGAAACAACCGGTCGGGCCTCGACCGTAACCCGGAATAAGAAGAGCAAGTAAAGTACCTGACATCCATGGCGGCCGCTTCGGCGCGGAACGACGGTTCACAGCGCCGGAGGGTCGCTTTTTGTTCCTGTAGCGCGCGGGTCGCGCATTTGAATCGGCTGATCGGACTCCATGCCGGCCGTGCCTGCGCCGGGAACCACGCATCGGCGTCGACCACCACTAGCGGACTCATGAGCGAAACGACTACATCCCACGTGCCCAAGCCCCCGTGGCTCAAGGTGCGACTGAAGCAGGGGCCGAACTTCCAGGAACTGAAACGCCTGGTCGGGGACAACCGGCTCCACACCATCTGCGAGAGCGCCCAGTGCCCCAACATCTGGGAATGCTGGGAGCAGCGTACCGCCACCTTCATGATCCTGGGCGACATCTGCACGCGCAGCTGCGGGTTCTGCGCGGTGAAGACGGGCCGGCCGGACAAGGGGCTGGACTGGGACGAGCCCGAGCGCGTGGCCGGGGCCGTGGAGAAGCTGGGATTGCGGTTCGCCGTGATCACCTCGGTGAACCGGGACGAGCGGGACGATGGCGGCGCGCCGATCTTCGCGGAAACGATCCGGGCCATACGGCGCAGGTGCCCGGGCGTGGGCGTGGAAGTGCTCATCCCGGATTTCAAGGGATCGGAAGCGGCGCTCCAGACCGTGCTCGACGCCCGTCCCAATCTGCTGAACCACAACCTGGAGACGGTGCCGGACCTGTACCGGACCGTGCGGCCCCAGGCGCGATACGACCAGTCACTCGAGTTGCTCGAGCGCGCGAAGGCCCGGGGCGCGAAGACCAAGACGGGCATCATGGTGGGGCTCGGCGAGACCGACGAAGCCGTCCACGCCCTCATGCGCGACGTGGCCGCGGTGAACTGCGACATCCTAACGGTGGGGCAGTACCTGCAGCCGACGAAGAAGCATCTGCCGGTACGTAAGCATTATCATCCGGACGAGTTCGCCCGGTTCAAGCAGGCTGGCGAAGCCTATGGCATCCCGCACGTGGAGTCCGGCCCCCTGGTCCGCAGCTCCTATCACGCGGCCGACCAGGCGGACAGCGTGGGCGGCGGGCGTGCAGACGACGCGGCATCAGACAACGGCGGTGGACAGCCGGCAAACGACAACGGGTTGCTGACCATTGATCCGCTCGGAACATCGCCCGGATAGATCCTCCCGGCGCGTTCGTGGTCGGGTGGGTGACCGGCTCTGCTAAACCCGGTCCCCAACAGCCCCTAAATCCGGCCCCTTGAACCCGCCGTATCGGGCACCGAAACACTGCCCGGATAGCATCCGCAGACGCGGTCCTGAACGCACGTTTGGTCAACAGGAATTAAAAATAAAGAAACCTGTTGACTTCGATTGACCGGCTGTGTATCTTGCGCGGGTTGCGGTAAGTTTACGCTCTTTGAAAACATGGCAGCGTGCATGTCCTTAAGTCGTCTGACAAGGCTCTCCGGATCCGTCCGGGGAGTTCACAGCAGATGCAATTCCAGATTGAACTTCTCTTATATGGAGAGTTTGATCCTGGCTCAGAACTAACGCTGGCGGCGTGTCTTAGTCATGCAAGTCGAACGAGAAAGCGTTCTTCGGAACGTGAGTACAGTGGCGGACGGGTGAGTAACACGTGGGGAACCTGCCCTCAAGCTGGGAACAACCCGCCTAACGGCGGGCTAATACCGAATGTGGTTGTCAGTCCGCATGGTATGACAACTAAAGGTGGCCTCTCCTTGGAAGCTACCGCTTGTGGATGGCCCCGCGCTCAATTAGCTAGTTGGTAGGGTAACGGCCTACCAAGGCGACGATTGATAGCCGACCTGAGAGGGTGATCGGCCACACTGGGATTGAGATAAGGCCCAGTCTCCTACGGGAGCCAGCAGTCTAGAAATTTGGGCAATGGGCGAAAGCCTGACCCAGCGACGCCGCGTGGGGGATGAAGCTTCTCGGAGTGTAAACCCCTGTTAGGTGGGACGAAAGCCCGTATACGAATAGTAGGCGGGTTTGACGGTACCACCAGAGGAAGCTCCGGCTAACTCCGTGCCAGCAGCCGCGGTAATACGGGGGGAGCAAGCGTTGTTCGGAGTTATTGGGCGTAAAGGGCGTACAGGCGGTGGTGTCAGTCAGATGTGAAATCCCCCGGCTCAACCGGGGACCTGCATTTGATACTGCATCACTTGAGTACAGGAGAGGAGAGCGGAATTTTCGGTGTAGCGGTGGAATGTGTAGATATCGAAAAGAACACCAGTGGCGAAGGCGGCTCTCTGGCCTGATACTGACGCTGACGCGCGAAAGCTAGGGGAGCAAACAGGATTAGATACCCTGGTAGTCCTAGCCGTAAACGTTGGGCACTAGGTGTTGGAGGTATCGACCCCTTCAGTGCCGAAGCTAACGCATTAAGTGCCCCGCCTGGGGAGTACGGCCGCAAGGCTGAAACTCA
>JAPPBT010000050.1 GCA_026702745.1 Gemmatimonadota bacterium | reverse complement strand
AAATCATCGACGGTACGCCGTACAGAACCGACGTGCTGGGAATCCCTGCGGAGGACAACTGGCACCAGGACGCCAGCTTCTGGCCCCTCTCGCCGTCAAAGACGGTCACCGCCTGGCTGGCCATCGACGACGCGGACACGGGCAACGCCTGCATGCGTTTCGTGGCCGGATCGCACCACTTCGGGCACCTTACCTATCACATGAGCGAAGAAGCCGAGAATAACGTGCTCAACCAGACGGTGAAAGAGGTCGGGGAGTACGGCACCGAGGTGGATATCGAACTCAAGGCGGGAGAGATCTCGCTGCACAGCGACCTACTGCTGCACGGGTCGGGCCTGAATTCGTCGGACCGCCGCCGTTGCGGGCTGACGCTCAGGTTCTGCGCCGCCGCCGTTCGCGCCGAACTCAACTGGAACAAGGAAGGCGTGATCGTCAAAGGATCCGATCCCACGGGCCACTGGGCGGATCTGCCGCGGCCTGCGGTGGACAACGTGTAGCAGATCGGGATCATCGTCAAACCAGGGCGATATGCAGACGTCTCCCAAGCGCACGGGCCGCCCGTTCGAGAGTTTGCAACGTAACCGAACTGTTTTCCGGATCCAGCAGGCGATCCAGTGAGGCGCGACTCGTGTGCATTCGCCGGGCCATTTCCGTCTTGGTCAGTCCCTGATTCAACATGTATTGCCCCACCTGATAAGCAACCACTCGCTTGATCGCGACTCGTTCTACCTCTTGAGTCAGTCCTTCTACATTCAGATAGTCATCGAAGTCGCTTCCGACGTGTTGTACCTCTGTAGTCATTTATACGCATCTCCCAGCACTCTAATCCACCTGCAACTGTCATAGGTTCGATTCTCACGAAGCGGGTTCCCAAAGCTCGATCGCGTTTCCTTCGGGGTCGTGGATACGGGCGAACCGACCGATGCCCTCCATCTCGTTTTCGTGGCTGACCTCGATATCCGCAGACTTCAACTGTTTGATCATCGCGTCCAGATCGGCTACGCGGAAATTCAGCATGAATGTCTTGTCGGTTGCGAAGTAATCCGTGTCAGCGTTGAATGGTGAGAATACCGTGACCCCGGACTCGGTCACCCAGGGCGCCATCTCCATGTTCGTTGGAGCAGGATCGATGCCAAGGTGATCATGGTACCATTTCGTAAGTCCTTCCGGATCCTCTGCCCGAAAGAAGAACCCGCCGAATCCCTGAACCTTATGCACGCAACATACCCCCTTTGCAATGTGAGATAAAACTCCAGCAGGTCGGGTTTACTCCATGTAAACAGCAATACGGTGCATGGCGTTATTCAGGTAGCCGCCGGGATTCCACGCGATGGCGTGGGGCTGGCTGACGCCATGCGAATCCGTCGCCCTGGCCCAGACTTCGTAATACCCTTCCCGCGGGAACGACACTGCGGACCGCCAGTTCTGCCAGGCGTAGGCGTTCACCGGATCATCCAGCGTCGCGGGCATCCAGGTCGCCCCGAAGTCGCTCGACAGGTCCACCGCGTCGACGCGCCCCTCGCCTGCCCACGCATGACCGCGCACTTCAACCGAGCCTTCCGTTGTCCGGCGTCCCGTCGCGGGATGGGTGATCAGCGACTTCACCGGCATGTTTTCGATGATGCGGAAGTCCTCTTCATCCACGGTCTCGCCGGGCGCGATCCCCCGGTCCGGCAAGCGATAAGAGGTCCCTGTCATCTTGGGCCCGTCGTGTACCTGGTCCCGGATCTCAACGCGGGTCAGCCACTTCTGGGAACACGAACCGGGCCAACCAGGTATAATCAGCCGTAGCGGCCCGCCGTTCATCGGGTGGATCGGCCGGCCGTTCTGGGCGAAGGCGATGAGATTGTGCGGGTCCATGGCCTTGTCGATCGGCACCCCGCGGGAGATGGGAAGCCCGGCCGACGCGCCGGAAAGGTGGGTATCGGCGCCGTAGTGGGCGGTGTAGACGGCGCCGCGCCGGATTCCAGCGGCTTCCAGCACGTCTGAAAGTCGAACCCCCGTCCACTCCGAGCAGGCCACCGCGCCGTAAGTCCACTGTTCGCCCTTCGTCTTCGGGTCGAAGAATGCGCGTCCGTTGCCCGCGCATTCCAGGGCCAGCGCGCGGGTTACGACTTCGAAGCGTGCTCCAAGATCCTCGAGGCCGAGTGTCAATGGGTGGTCGACCAGGCCGTCGATGGCCAGTTGCCAGCGCGATGCGTCCAGGTCCTCGGGCATCAACCCGTTGTTGCGGACGAAGTGTCTTTCGGTGGGCGTAATGGCGTCATCGAGGAGGTGCGGCGGGGTCTCCGCGCACATGGGCCGGTCATTGAGGACCGTGAGGCCGTCTTTGCCGGTAATGACACCTTCGGCGGCGAGCGCTACGGGTATGAAGTGGGCGGGCATGTTGCGGTGGAAGGGGATCGCGGCCCCGACCAGTGCGCCCATGGCCGCCAGGCCGGCGTTCTTCAGGAACCCGCGACGGTCGGGATACGTGCGACGGCCGAAAAGCAGGCGGTCGGCCTCGTCCGGATCTAGACGATAGAGATCATAAAGATGCCCGTCAGTTGGATCGGTACTCATGACCATTCACCCATACGAAGATTAAACCTTTAACATATCTCAATCTACGTTCTTTCAAAGATCACCGCCCCACACATCCGTTTTTCGTAATCATCTTGAAGGGCCTCCAAATTCGTACCTTGGTTACTGCAAGATGCAGATTCGAATGCCCTGCAGTCTAAATCACATTCTGTTGCCCCGGTTTCTCCAATCATCGAAATCAAGCAAATTCTGAAGGTAAATTTCGTATTGCTCGATCTCATTCATACTTGGTTCTAAAGTTCTAAGACCGCCATTTGAGTTAAGAAATCCGGCCAATTCTCCTGGGAGAACCACTGGAATCTCCATCGCATGACCCCATCTTGAGCGAGCGTCGAGACTGGGTTTACTGTTACCTCTAATGGAAAGCTTCGTAGAGTCGTCACCTCGTGTGCCTGAGTAAAACCGCTGAACAGCGTAACTTATGCTGTCTGCTTCGTAGAAATAAAACCGTCCGTGCCCACGAGGCTTCCAATTGGGTGCTACCATCGTTTTCCTGTTATCATCGAAATTAACGTAACGAACGCGAGCTATCCTCGTCTGATGATATAGTATATCGAAATATCCCGCGTGGTTATTCTCGTGATGCAGCTCTCCGCGTGTCCATTCCTCATTCCGAGCGATATGTTCCTCTGCGTCAGCAACTAGCAGTGTGAACTCGGGAAACATAGTGTGGTAATAGTTCCCTGTACATCCGTCATCGTCGATCAATGACCACGAATCGGCGTCGTTCAAGTAACCTTTAACCCTATGTAACGGTGCCGTATCCAAGCCAAAGCGCTCTCGCCACATCCGCTCAATCTCATGTGGTGGTGCGACTTCATCGACTGGTGTGTTCGTGTCGCAAACACGCGTGTATATGTGATGGGCTCGAATTTGTTTGTATTGCTGCACAAGATAGAAAGGTTTATTTGCATTGTTCTCTATTACTAATACATCCAGTTGTATTCCCGAAAGCGAGATTTCTTGTAAGTAAAATTCTGGATACCTAGACTGAAAAAACGACTGGCGTTTCCACGGAAAATACTCGCTAAATCTGCTTGAGATCTACGACCGCCGTCGTTTCTTATTGAATGCAACCTAAACCCATCATCAACCCCGTAAACTAGAAACCGATCACCTTCATGTTTTGCATTTGCAAGACTAAGAATGTCGTGAATAAGATCCGATTTGGATTTGTGATGCTCACGTTTGAAATCCCAATATGTACCTTCAGATTTACGACTGACAAGCGACAAAACTGTTGCTTGTAGGTCATCAATTGCGGTCATAGTACAACCCCCCTCGGTTATTCTATAGATTGGAAATCTCAGACCAAGACAAAGCTAGAATGTACTTAACGTTACAGGTGGGTGTCAGTGTTTGTTGAACACCAGCTGGGTTCGGTACAGCTTTGAAATCAAAAGATCCCTATCATTTGAGGGCGTATACGGTTTTTACTTCCCATATATCCATACATTCTCCAGTAGTCAAATGATGATAAAGGTGCGACAGTAGGATACAAAATTGGCACTCAAGGGACCCAATAGAGTTCATAGCAAGGGTTTGTCCAACATCGGATTTTCCCGGTTATTCTTGATGAACATACAGCCCTGGGTTGGTTTGAGCAACAATCGTGGCTGAAGGTCCGTTCTACCGGATGTGCATGAAGTTCAACGTCCAGTTTAACGTCAAACGCATCGATACCGGAAGTATAAGGGTCGCCCGTTTTTTGCGTCCCGAAGGTTACGGGACGGGTCAATTTAGCTATTGCAAGTGGGGGCTATTGGCATAAACTTGATCACGTGCGGGATTACAGGCATGTCCTTGATGATACTGGGCCGAGTACTATACGTCACGTTCAATTCAGCGTGGAAATTCGTACCTTGGTTTGTGCAGTGGTTTTGAAGCGGAAACGCCAGAATTGGAATGTCCTGCCAAATTAACAATGCTATTGTCGGCGGAGTCGAATGCGACAAGCTCACATCCATATAGAGCATCCAATAATGGCGTAGAATCCTTATAGAACCTCATTGACCGTAGGTATCACGATATCTATCACCACGGAGCGTTAAGCACTCGGGGCTGCATACAGACAAAATCGAATTTCGGCACAACGCCAGGTTACTGGGAACTGTGGACCGAATGTGACTGACTGATGTAGTAATAGGTGGTATGTGATTGTAATATAACGATCTAGTAGCATAAGGAGTTTTAAAATTGGGAACGCCTAACTGGGATAACCGCACACTCTTCCACGGAGATAATTTGAAATTCATGCGTGCCATGAACTCCGAATCAGTGGATTTGATTGCGACCGATCCGCCCTTTAACAAGGGACGGGATTTTCATGCTACGCCTGACTCGCTCGCGGACGGCGCCAAGTTTCAAGATCGTTGGTCGTGGGAACAGGATGTTCATGAGGAATGGGTGGATCAAATATCGGATGATTACCCTCACGTAATGCACGTCATACAGGGTTCTCGCTCCAGTTACGGAGATGACATGGGCGCATTTTTGTGTTTCATGGCTGTGCGCCTTATCGCGATGCGTCGATTGTTAAAACCAACAGGTTCGATATACCTTCATTGCGACCCTGCCGCTAGCCACTACTTGAAGGAATTGATGGATGCGGTTTTTGGTCGTGCTAATTTCCGAAACGAGATTGCGTGGATGTACACGGGAAGGCTTATGGTGGGGAAAAAGAGGTTTAACTCGAAACATGATTTGATATTGTTCTACAGCAAATCAAACAAACACAAAATTAATCCTATTACCGAACCTATCGACAAAAACGATTATCTAAAGATGAAAAAACAAAAAGTCCATACAGATAACGAAGGACGAGATTGGATATGGGGCCATGCAGGAAAAGGCAAAAGCCACGAATATCGCATCTATCTTGACGAGGTTGTATCTAAAGGAAAAGCAGTAAGTGCTGAATGGTTTTTCCCTATTATCAACACGTCGTCTAAGGAACGCACAGGCTACCCTACCCAGAAACCTCTTAATCTGTACGGGCGCATAATTGAGGCATCTAGTAAGGAAGACGATGTAGTTTTGGATCCATTCGCAGGTTGTGCCACAACCCTTGTTGCTGCCGAAAAACTGGGTCGGAAGTGGGTAGGTATCGACCTGTGGGAAAAATCGTCAGAGGTTGTTGTAAACCGATTGCAGCAGGAAGGATTGCTCGGCGGCAGCCAACCACAAGGTGGGAAGGGTCAGGGCGTAATGCCCCTGCATGGTGATTTGACGTTTACCAGCGAACTCCCTGAACGGACTGACGATGGAGAAACCGCCGTACCATACCTTCGTCCGAAGGTGATGGTTAAAGAACCAGAAGGACCTAAGTATACGCGCCATCAAATGTATGAACACCTGTTGGATCAAAAGGGCCCTAAGTGTCAGGGATGCGACCGTGTGTTCGATGATCCTCGTTACCTTGAGTTGGACCATAACACACCACGATCCGATGGTGGTTTGAATCACATTTCTAATCGTGTACTGCTTTGCGGTCCGTGCAACAGGTTGAAAAGCAACAAGTTTACCCTTTCTGGACTTCGCAGTGAAAACATGAAAAGGGGGTTTATGGCCGATCAGGATTAGGGTATATCAAATCGCGAGATCCACTCTAAAGAAGTGGGATAGGAGCATGTCAGAACAAGAATTAGAACGTGATCAAGACACCTATCAACAAGCAGAACGGGATAGGGATAGTACGATTTTAAAGGTCGCTTCTGGTTTTCTTATAGTATCGATGGCATTTTACAGGAATTTTGTCGGTGAAGGTACGCCACAGTATATTTCGTATTTGACATGGGCTTGGATATGCTTCGTTAGTTCACTTATTGCACAGGTGGTCGCGTATTACACTTGCCTTATGGCGTTCAAGATGAAGATTGAAAACCAAAACCGTAGTCAGGAGGCTGGGGAATTATGGTTCAAGTTTAACTGGATTCTAAATCTGATCGCCCCCATAACACTTATAATTGGTATTGTTCTCATGTTGTTTTTTGCATGTAACAATTTGCCAAAGGAGTGGTATCAGTGAGTACTGGCAGAAAGCCAACGACACGTCCAGAGACTAAAAGTCCAGGTAGGCCGCCGCAACCTAAACCACCGCCACCGCCAAAGAAATAAAGAATGCGGAGGCTTCACGATTGCTAAACGACACCCACGCCGTGAAACTTTAATAGAAGGTCCACTTCCTACTATCCGCTTCAAAGCCAGCTGTTTCTAGCCCAGTAATAAGATGGGATCCGAATAAATACCACGCCGCAACGCCACGCGAATGCGGTAGTTCGCACCTACCAGGTTAAGTACGGAGAATAAAGGGATAAGGGGGAGGATTATGATGGTCAAGATTGAGCGTTTAGGGCACGTAGAATCTGAAGAATACAAACCATGTGGCTATTGCGGTAACTTAGTTGAAGTTGGCAGGAAGAAAGAAGGGGTATGGCACAAGGACTATCCTGATGGCCCCTCTCGTGTTTACCATAGGGAATGTCTTAAAAAGATCGTCAATCTTCATGAAGAATGAATCATGCTCACCTTCTCCGCAACCTGTTATCCAAGTTATCAAATCCCGCCGTAGTAACAATTGCATGCGATTCACTACATGCTGCACTTGATTTCAATACCCCATTGTAAAATGTAATTGCTTCCAACCGATTTTACGCCTCGTACAGATCCACCGCGGTCTGTCCCTTGGCGAACCGGAGGGCAGTCGCCGCGGCGGACTGGCTGCCTGTGGCACGCCGGCTGTCGGTGGCCCAGCGCGCCAGGCCGACCAGCAACTGGTTGCGCGAGGGGTGATCCGCGCACAGGGTCCACTCGTCGAAGATCGTCCGCAGCGTGGAGAGGATATTGCGGCCATTGTCGTCCTTGAGGATTACCAGGCCGAGGCCGCGGAGCAGCGTGTCTCCAGAGTAGCCGGAACGCAGGTAGTCCCGGGTCTGCCGCCCGATATCCCTGATCTGGATCTTTTCGATGGATGAAAGGACGCTTTCGATCGCTTCGGACTCGTCCGCGCTTCCCGGCGGCAGGCTGCCGCGGGACTCGGACAGGGGCCGGTGGGTGATGTTCAGCCAACGGTCGCCGTAGAACTGCCAGGCGACATGATACAGGGCCTGGGCGGCGACCCGGGATCCGGCAAACCGCTGGGCCTTGCGCACCGCGGAGGCCATCATCATCTCCCGGACCAGTCCCCCCCAGCCAGGGTTCATGTTCACCGGCGTGCGTGCCATGCGGTCCGCGGCGAGGATCACCATGGTCGTCACGATCCGATCGATGGATACGCCGTCTTTCAACGCCTGCGTGACCGCACCGAAGGTCGGTCCGATTTCGCCGCTGACCAGGCCTTCGGCGAAGGCATCCTCGTCGAACGCCACGGCGGTACCCCCGGCCTGTCTGTCTTCGAGGGCATCCAGTGTTGCCGTGTCGGCGATGAACCGGTCGATGGCCGACTGCCGGATCTCGTCGGGCAGCCCCCGCTCCTGGCCCAGGATCTTGGCCGACAGGTTGCAGACCAGTTCCTCTGCCTCGTCCCATCCGAATTCCTCGAGCACCTCCGCGATGTAGCCGATGTTGAGCAGATTGTTCGAATTGCCGAGGAAATGGGGCGCCATGGCGCATTCGAAGAGCAGTGGAAGGATCTCGTGGTCATGGCCACCCATGCGCCGGGCGGTGATCAGGCACTTCTCGATGCCCTCCCATTTCTTATCTTTCGAAAACACCCGGATCCAGCCTTCGAGTTTCTCCCAGGTGACCGGGTCGGGCAGCCGCTGGATGCTCGGCCGGTCCCCCGCGCGGCCCGACAGTCCATGGGCGGCGAAGGTCAGCGGGATGATCCGGTCGTCGCTCTCGTATTGACGGGCTACCTTGATCCCGTTGACGAAATCCGAAACCTCTCCGCCGCCGTCGTTGGCGCCTCGTTCCGTGGCGATGTGCCGGCCGCCGTGACGGATGATGAGGCCTAACGTGTCCCCTTCGGACACGCCCCGCGCCAGCATGATGGCGACTGCCTTGGATATGGTCCACTGGTCCGTGGAATAGAGCCCTTCCTTCAACAGCAGGAAATGGGCGTCGGACCGTTTCGAGCCGCCGTCGCCGACACTTACGTATACGTCGCCGTTCCGCTCTTCGACCGGGAAGGTCTCCAGGTCGTCGCACCCGCCGGTGAAACAGCCTCCCCCGCCGAGGTCGTAGCTCCATCCGTGCCAGTCGCAGGTCAACACGCCGTTGCGGACGCGGCCCCGCGTGAGCGGATAGCCCATGTGCGGACACTGGTTGTCCGTGGCGTAGATCGACCCGTTGTGCCGGAAGAGGGCGATGCTCCTGCCCTCCACTTTCACGGCCTTGGGCTTGCCGTCCACCACCTCGTCGGCGCCCGCCACCCGTACGAATCCATTCTGTTCCGTCGCCATAACCGATTACCTCTCCGATGATCCGTGTGTGTTACTGGTCAGATAATCCACGTCTGCAGTCCTTCGATCCCTAGTCGTCAAATACCTCGACCGTCGTCCGCCCTTCAGAAAACCGCATGGCCGTGTTGATGGAGGCCATGCTGTTCTTGTTCAAACGCACGTCCGTTGCGTACCGGGCCAGTCCCACCAGGAGCTGGTACCGGGACGGGTGCGCCGATCCGCCGGCGGCTGCACCGTTTGCATCAGCGCCGCCCGCGTCCGCACCGTTGGCGTCCGCACCGCCCGCATCCGCAACGCCGCCTTCCCATTCATTGAAGGTGACGCGCAACGTGGGCAGAAGCTCCATGTTGGTATCGTCCCACAGGATCGCCCGGCCGATATCCTTGAGCAGTTCCGAACCGTCGAACCCGCTGTTCAGGTAACCTACCACCTGGTCGCCCACGTCGTGGATATCCAGTGACTTGATGGAATGGACGATGCGCTCCGAAGCGGTGGCCGCGTCCGGCGCGTCCGACAGATGGCCCGGAAGCGGTTCGTCGAGGGCGCGGGTGGGAATGTTGATCCACCGGTTGTCGAAGATCTGCCAGGCGGCGTGGAAGAGGCCCTTCGCCGCGGCCGCGGGTCCACCATAGGCATGGACGTGCCGCAGGGACGCCGCCAGGTTGTATTCGGTGGACAGGGAACCCCATCCGGCGTCGACGTTTACGGGCGTGCGGGCCATGCGGTCCGCCGCGAGCAGGACGAAGGTCGTGATGAGGCGCTCGATGGCCACGCCGTCCCGCAGGGCTTTGGCCACGGCTTCGAAAGACCGTTCGACGTCCACGCTCAACAGGGCGTCCACGAATGCGTTCTCGTCGTAGTCGGTGCGGGTGTTCGCGCCGTAATCCCGCGATTCGAGCTCTGGCGCAAGGCCTTCGAGCAGGCGGACCGCGTCCCGGTGAAACCGCTCCGGCTCGTCGCGGCCCCGTCCGACCATCTTGGCGCCAAGGTTGCAGACCAGTTCGGACGCCTCTCCCCAGCCGAAGGTATCCACCACCCGGGCGAGGTCCCCCAGGTTGGCCACGTTTCGGGCGAAGCCCAGGAAATAGGGGGCTACGGCGCATTCAAACAGCAGCTTGAAGATGTGTGCTTCCTGGCCGTTCTCGCGGGCCGTGTGCAGGCACCTTTCTATCCTGAAATCCTGCATGTTGCGGGAGAACATGCGCACCCAGCCGTCGATCTGTTCCCAGCGCACGGGCGGCGGCAGCGTGATGACCTCGAGCCGTTCAGACGCCCGCCCCGACGCCGCGCGGCCGGCCAGCGACAGGGCCATCAGGCGGTCCTCGCCGTCGTACCTTCGGCCGACTTCGAGGCCGGAGACCAGGAGGGAAACGATATTGCCGCCCCCGCCCGCGTCCTGCTCCGACGCCACGTGACGGCCCAGGTGCCGCAGGACCAGCTGCACGATGTCGTGTTCCGATACACCGCCGGACAGCAGCAGGGCGGTGGCCTTGGAGATCGTCCACGAATCCCCGCTCAGGAGACCCTCCCAGAGCAGCTGCAGGTGCTGGTCGCGTCGCCGGTAGGTCGCGTCCCCGGCCTGAACCCATAGCTCGTCCCCGCGGATGTCGACGGGAAAGGTCTCCAGGTCGTCGCATTCGTAGTTGAAGCACCCGCCGCCTTCGAGATCGAAGCTGCGTCCGTGCCAGTCGCAGGTCAGGACGCCGTCCTTCACTACGCCGCGCGTCAGCGGAAACCCCATGTGGGGGCATTGGTTGTCGGTGGCGTGGATGCGGCCATCCACGTTGAACAGGGCGACGCTGCGCCCCTCGCTGATTTTAACGGCGCGGGATTCCCCGGGCGGCACGTCCGCGAGGGTACCTACCCGGATCCAGCCGTTTCCTGCGCTCATTGGAATGTTTCCTTTCTCAGGTGTGCTGTCTGCCTCCGACGCTCCCGCGAGCATCCGGGCCGCTAGTGGGCTTCCAGGCCATCAATGGGCTTCCAGCCAGTTCGCGCCGATGCCGACTTCCACCTCGATGGGCACGGTCATGGGCAGCGCGCTCCGCATGCATTCCTCGATCAGGCCGGGCACGGTATCCTGTTCCGATTTATGCAGGTCGAAGACGAGTTCGTCATGCACCTGCAGCAGCATCCGCGTCCGGCACGCCCGTTTTTTTAGTTCGTTGTGTATCCGCGTCATGGCCAGCTTGATCAGGTCGGCTGCCGTGCCCTGGATGCGGGAATTGATGGCGACGCGCTCCTCGGCGCGCTTGGTGGTGTTGTTACGGGAATTGATGTCCCGCAGGTACCTGCGCCGGCCCGTCATGGTCTCGACGAATCCGTTCTCCTGGGCGAACTTGACCGTTTCGTCCATGTACTTGCGCGTCCCCGGATACTTCGCGAAGTACTGGTCGATCAATTCCTGGCCCTGACCCCGCGGGATGTTGAGCCGTTCGGCGAGTCCGAAGGCGGAGATGCCGTAGATGATGCCGAAATTGACGGTCTTGGCACGCCGGCGCATCTCGTCGGTCACCCCGTCGGGGTCTACGTCATAGATCTTCATGGCCGTCGCCGAGTGGATGTCCTCGTGCTGGATGAAGGTCTCCATCATGCCCTCGTCCCGGCTGAGCTCGGCGGCGATGCGCAGTTCGATCTGGGAATAGTCCGCGGCCATCAGGAGGTAGTCGTCGTCCCGCGGCACGAAGGCCTTGCGGATCTGGCGGCCCATCTCCGTGCGGACCGGGATGGTCTGCAGGTTGGGCCCGTGGGACTGAATCCGACCGGTGGCGATCACGGCCTGCTCGTAGGAAGTATGCACGCGCCCCGTCCCGGAAAACACGGCGTGGGGCAACTGGCTGACGTAAACCGAATTCAGCTTGGTGCACATCCGGTAGTGGAGGATCTGCTCCACGATCTCGTGCTTGGGCGCGAGCCGTCGCAGTATGGCTTCCGCCGTCGAGTACTGGCCCGTCTTGGCCGTGCGCTTGGCGTTGGGATCGATTTTCAGCTTGTCGAAGAGGATGTGCCCGAGCTGTTTCGCCGAATTGAAATCCACGGGTTCCCCGGCCAGCTCGGTGATCCGGTCCGAGGACCGCTGGATCTCTTCATCGAGCAGGCGGGACAGGTGCTCGAGCTGGCCCACGTCCATCCGCACGCCTTCGTGCTCCATTTCCACGAGAGCGGGCACCAGTGGGCATTCGATATCCGTGAAGACGGTATCCTGGTTCATCTCGCCGATCCGGGGCCGCAGTAGTTCGGCCAGCTGCAGCGTGATATCCGCGTCTTCGGCCGCGTACTCCACGACTTTCTCCAGCGGTGCGTCCTTCAGCGTGCCCTGATCCTCGCCCTTCTCGCCGATGAGGGTGGTGATGGAGATCGGCGTATAGCCCAGGAGGGCCTGCGACAGATAGTCCATGGTCCGGCGCAGGTCCGGCACGGTCACGTAGGCCGCCAGCATGGTGTCGAAGATGCGGCAGGACACGGTGATCCCGTGCCACCGCAGCACGGAGAGGTCGAACTTGATGTTGTGCCCGATGAGCTCCTGGCCGGAGTCGTCGAAAAGGGACTGGAATTCGCCGGCGACCTGCAATACCTCCTCCCGGCCCTCCGGCATGGGTACGTAATAGCCTGTATGCGGTTTGATCGAGAAGGCGAATCCCAGGATTTCGCAGGTCTTGGGATCCAGGCTCGTCGTTTCCATGTCGAAACAGAAGGACGACGCCTTGCGAAGTGAATCGATAAGCGCTGCGCGGGCTTCCGGGGTGTCGACGCAGCGGTAGTCGTGCTCCACGTCTGCGATCGTCTTCAGCTGGTCGCCCCCGAACAGGTCTTCCTGGGTGCCGGCGACGGTCAGCCGGGGGGCCGCCGAGAAATCGTCCCCGAATAGCCGCTTGCCCAGGGTATTGAACTCCAGTTCGACGAACAGCTTCTTGAGGTCTTCTTCCTTGCGTTCCTTGACGGTCAATGCGTCCGGCGTGACGTCCAGCGGCACCTCCCGCTCGATGGTGACCAGGCTCTTCGACAACACGGCCATGTCCCGGTTCTCCTCGATGCGCTCCTTCTGCTTGCCCTTCAACTGGTGGGTGTTTTCCAGCAGGTTCTCAACGGATCCGAACTGGGCGATGAGCTTCTGCGCGGTCTTTTCGCCGACGCCCGGGACGCCGGGCACGTTGTCGCTGGTATCCCCCATGAGCCCGAGTACGTCGATCACCTGGTCGACACGCTCGACGCCCCATTTCTCCAGCACCTCGGATACGCCCATGGTTTCGAAGTTGTCCCCGGTGTTCCCGGGTTTGCAGATGTAGGATTGTTCGGAGACGAGTTGCGCGTAGTCCTTGTCCGGCGTGACCATGAAGGTGGTAAAACCCGCTTCGTCGGCCTGCTTCGCCAGGGTCCCGATCACGTCGTCGGCCTCCCAGCCCGGGACGCGGATCACCGGGATATTGAACCCCTCGATCAACCGGAACAGGAAGGGCAGCGCGATGCTCAGGTCTTCGGGCATGGCGTCCCGCTGCGCCTTGTACTCGGGATACTGCTCGTGGCGGTGGGTCGGCTCGGGCGTATCGAACACCGCGGCGATATGGGTGGGCCTGTTCTTGTTCAGGATGCCGAGGATGGTATTGGCGATGGCGAACACCATGGATACGTTCATCCCCGTCGAAGTCATCCTCGGATTGCGGATCAACCCGAAATGACCGCGATAGGCCAGCGCCATCCCGTCCAGCAGGAACAGGGTCTTCTGCACCTCAGTCATATGTGGTTCGCTCCGGCTTCAAGGGAACCAGACGGGGACGGCCGGGATCGGCCGGGGAACGGGACGGGACATGAATGGCCCGGTCTAACCTGGCAAGTATATCCCGTACGTATCCGCCAACCCGCGGTTCCTGCCTGCCTGATGTAGTGTGTTGGTTTAATTAAAGTACGACAAACCAATTTTACCAGTGAATAGCGCTATTCCTTCAAAAGTCCTGCCGCGTTCCGGCCGACGATGCGCTGCCGGTCCGCTTCATCCAGCTCCAATTCATCGATAGTCCGCAGCCCCAGGTCGACGTCGGCGATCTGCTGGGGGAAGTCGGAACCGAACATCACCCGGTCGATCCCGGCGAAATCGATGGCCAGGCGAAGTGCGCCGCTGTCCGGCATCCCCGCGGATTCGTAGTACATGTCCTTCAGGTACTCAGATGGCGGCCGATCCAGTTGCTCGCGAGCCTCGGGGTAGGAACGGTAGGCCTGGTCGATCCGGCCCGCGAGGAACGGGACGGTGCCGCCCAGGTTCCCCAGCACGACCTTTAGGCCTGGGTGAGCCGCCATGGTCCCGCTGAATACCAGGTGCAGGGCGGCCACCGACGTGTCGAAAGGAAACCCGGCCATGGGCGTGAGCCTGTACGCCGCGTAAAGGTCATGGGCATGGGGCGTGGTGGGATGTACGAAGAGCGGCAGGTCCAGGGAAGAGGCCGTCGCGTAAAGTTCCTGAAACTCCGGGGCGCCCAGCGACAGGCCGTTGATATTCGAGAACAGCATGCCGCCCCGCAGGTTCAGTGACTCCGCGGCGAGGCGCAGTTCCGCCGCCGAAGCGGCCGGGTCCTGCAGTGGAAGGACCGCCAGGGCGGACAGCCGGCCGGGATGGCGGGCCACAGTCTTGGCCAGGGCCTCGTTCACGATCCGGGCGAGTCGGAGGCCGGCATCCGGTTCCTCGACGTGCAGTCCGGGAATCGAAAAGCTGAGCAGCTGCCGGTCCACGCCGTGCCGGTCCATATGTTCGATCACGTAGTCCGCATCGAAATGGCCCGGAGAGATCATGCTGTAATCGCCGTCAAGCTTCAGCAGGCGATGGCCGTCGGCGTCCCTGATCAGCGTTGCCTGGTATCCTCCCCCTTCGATCTCGTCGAGGTAGGCGGAGGTGTAGAAATGGGTGTGGAAATCGTATACCAAAACGGGCCCTCCAGCAGTTGTACCGGGCGTTCTGCCAGTGTGCGGCCGACGCCCGGGGTTTTAGACAATATAGATCGTTTTACATCAATTTCAACGCCGGAGGTAACGCACGGTAACGACCTCCCGAATTCCCTGTACAAAAACAGTGCCGGCGGATATCTTGGCAGTCGAGTTCGCGACCGACTGAAGCCACAGTAATTTCAACGGGAGACACCCATGCTGATTGATCCTTCCGAGTTCATTGGAACCCAGGGCATAACCCATCTGTGCACCGGCGGCGAATCGCCCATGCTGAAGACCCATGGCGACGCCGTCAACCGGTTCTTTGAAGACAAGCTCCTGGGAGAGGAAGGACGCAGGCGCCTCGAAGTGGTGTCCACCGGATGCAAAGAAAAAGTCGGGCGGCTGTTCGGCGTCCCGGCCGATGACATTGCCTTCCTGACCTCGACCTCCGAGGCCATCAACCTGCTGGTCTACGCACTCGACTGGAAGCCCGGCGACAACGTGGTGGTCGCCGACGTGGAGTTCCCTTCGGACGTATTGCCGTGGACCCTGTTGAAGGACCGCGGCGTTGAGCTTCGGATCGTAGAAAACGCTAACTGGCGCACGGAGTTGGAAAACCTTGATAAAGCGATAGATGAAAACACCAGGGTGGTCAATGTCAGCCATGTCAGCTATTTCACCGGCCAACGCCTGCCGCTGCCCGAACTTGCCGAAATCGTGCACCGCAAGAACGCCCTGCTTTGTCTCGACGTCACTCATTCCGCGGGTGCCGTTCCGGTGGAAGCGCAGTACGCGGACTTCGTCGTGTCCAGCTGCTACAAGTGGCTCATGGCCGTACACGGGGTCGGCATATTTTACTGGAACCGCCAGCGCGTACCCGAGCTGAACCCGCCTTTCGTGGGGTGGCATACACCGGCCTATCTCCCCGACTGGAAGGATCCATCCGCATACATCCCCCGGAAGGATGCCAGCCGGTTCACCCCGGGCAATGAAACCTGGATCGGGGTGTACATCCTGGACAACGCCCTGGACTGCCTGCTCGGCATCGGGATCGACCGCATCGAGGAGCACGTGCTTCACCTGAGCACCCGCGTGTGGGACGGCCTGTCGGACCTGGGCTGGGAGGTCATCACGCCCCGGGCGGAAGCGGAAAGGGCAGGCAACGTCTGCTTCACCGCGGCGGACGTCAATGCGGTGACTCACGCCCTCGAAGCGCAGAACGTGTTGATTTTCGGGGCTTACGGCGGCGTGGGAAGGGCCCGCGTGTCCACCCATTTCTACAATACGGACCGTGACGTGGACCGGTTCCTCGAAGTCATGCGGGAGATCCCGGTGACTTGCCCGGCGTCGACACCCGGCAGAGACTTCAGCAAAGCGGCCGGGGTGGCGGCCGAAAACCAGGGTTAATATGGAATTCGAGCTGAGCGAAGAACACAGGATGGTCGAGCGGATGGTGTACGACTTCGCCCGCAACGAGATCCTGCCGTCCATCAGGGAACACGACCGCAACGGCACATTCCCTCACGACCTGCTGCCGAAGATGGCAGCCCAGGGATTCATGGGCATCTGCCTCCCGGTTCGCTACGATGGAGCCGGCATGGACTTCATATCCCTCGGCCTGCTGTCGGAAGGTCTGGAGTGGGCCGACTCTTCCGTACGGGAGACGATCGCGGTCCACCTGGGCCTGCACGCCCTGCCCATCTTCCAATGGGGCACGGAAGAACAGAAGGAACGGTTCCTGCCGCCCCTGGCCACCGGCGAGCATATCGCATGTTTCGGACTGACCGAACCGGGCGCGGGCTCGGACGTGGCCGCCATGGGCAGCCGGGCCCGGAAGGAAGGCGACACCTACCTGGTCAGCGGCGAGAAGATGTGGATCACGCTGTCCGACGTGGCGGACCGCTTTCTCGTTTTCGCCAAGACGAACCAGGAGGAAGGCACGCGAGGCATCACCGCCTTCCTGCTCGAACGGGGGTGGGAAGGACTGACCACCGGCACGATCAAGGGCAAGATGGGGGTGCGGGCCAGCAACACGGGCTGGATCAACATGGACGAGGTCCCCGTGCCCGCGTCCCACCGGCTGGGCGAAGAGGGCGAAGGATTCAAGATCGCCATGTCCTGTCTCGACAACGCCCGCTATACCGTCGCGTCGGGCGCCGTCGGCCTGATGAAATACTGCCTGGAAGCGTCCGTGTCGTACGCCCGGCAGCGCCGGACCTTCGGCCAGCCGATCGGCGACCATCAACTCGTAAAGCAGCTCATCGCCCAGATGAAGCAGCGCATCGACCTGGGTGAACTGGCGGTGCGCAAGGTCGGATGGCTCAAGAACCGTGGCATGCGGAACACCCGGGAGACGAGCATGGCCAAGTGGTACTGCACGGAATCGGCCTTCTCCACGGCCAGCGACGCGGTACAGGTCCACGGTGCCTATGGATACTCCGACGAGTACGACGTGGAACGTCACCTGCGCAACAGCAAGAGTGCGGTCATCTACGAAGGCACGTCGCAGATCCACCAGCTCATGCAGGCGGACTACGAGTTCGGCAACCGGACGGACCGACCGCTCCGGTGCGAGATGCCCGCCTACGATCCGGATTACTGGCAAAACTGACCATATGCGGCCACGTCGACCACTGACCGCGCACGGTCACGGCGACCACTGACCGCGTGCGGCCACACCGGCAAGAAAAGGTACATAGCGAGGTAACGATCACTTGAACATTATCGCCCTGGTGAAGCAGACGCCAGATACGGCGCAGTTGTCCGGCTCCGTGGACGGCCTCAAGCTGTCCGCCGACGGCGGACCCCGTATCGTCAACCCATGGGACGAGTACACGCTGGAAACGGCCATTCAGGCCCGGGAGGAGCACGGCGGAAAAGTGACCGCGCTGTGCCTGGGGCCTCCCGAAGCCTCCGACGCGTTGAAGACCGCCCTGGCCATGGGCGTGGACGAAGCCGTCCTGGTATCGGACCCGGCCATGGCGGACAGCGACAGCCTTGCTTCGGCGCGCATCCTGGTCGCGGCCATCCGCAAAATCGGTGCCTTCGACCTCATCGTCGGGGGCCGGGCGGCGATCGACGGCAATACGGCAGCGACCGCCGTACAGGTCGCGGCCCTGCTCGGCGTACCGCTCGTCTCCTACGTGGCGGAACTGAAGAGCCTGGACCCGTCGGACGGAACCATCTCGGCGGTCAGGTTGCTCGAGAAAGCGCGGGAGACGGTCACCAGCCGGCTTCCGGCCCTGATCACGGTCGTCAAGGAGATCAACGAACCCCGGTATCCGAGCCTCATCGGCATACGCAAGGCGGCACGGGCCAGCATTCCCGTATGGGGCTGCGAAGACCTCGGTCTCGATGCGTCGGGCGTGGGCTCCGGCGCCTCGGGGGTCGAATGGCGGACGGCCCTTCCTCCGGTGCGGGAAGCGCACATCGAAATGATCGATGGCGGCCCCGAAGACGCGGCCAGGACCCTGGTAGACCGGTTGATGGAAGAAAAGGTCATTTAGGCGGGAAAATCGAACGGATGGCAAGCAGCTTACTCGTATGGATTGAACAGGTGGACGGACAGGCGGACCCGATCGCATGGCAGGCGATGGCCGCCGCGGGCAAAGTCGCCGGCGAACTCGGCGGTTCCCTGACCGCCGCCGTGTTCGGTGACGGTGTCGGCGAGATCGCCCGACAGGCTGTCGAGGCCGGCGCGGACCGCGTGTACACCGCCGATGATCCTTCACTGGGCCGCTACCGCGTGGAGCCCTACGCGAAGCTCCTGGCTCGGATCCTGGAGAACGAACCGCCGTCCGAGGTCCTGATGGGGGCGAGTACGGCCGGCCTGGAGCTTTCGGCCTACGTCGCCGCCCTCGCCGATGCGGGCCTGGCGCCGGACTGCACCGACCTGCATGTGGAAGGCGACCGGTTGGTCGCCGTACGCCCCGCGCTGGTCGGCAACCTGGTATCCACCGTGACGTTCAGGGGCACCGGGCATCGTTTCGTCACGGTGCGGCGCAATATCTTCCAGCCGGCGGATCCCGATCCGTCCCGGACCGGGGAGATCATCGAGGTGCCTGCCGTGCTGTCCGAGGACAAGATCCCCACCCGCGTGGCGTCCGTGGAGACCGCGGACGGCACCGTCAGCCTGACCGAAGCAAGCATCATCGTATCGGGCGGCCGCGGCGTGGGCGGACCGGAGGGTTTCCAGCCCGTTCGCGAACTGGCGGACGCCCTGGGCGGCGCCCTCGGCGCCAGCCGGGCCGCGGTGGATGCCGGGTGGATACCCTATGCCCACCAGGTCGGACAGACCGGAAAGACGGTACAGCCCGACCTGTACATCGCCTGCGGGATTTCCGGCGCGATACAGCACCTGGCGGGCATGAAGAACGCCCGCGTGATCGTGGCCATCAACAAAGACGCCGACGTGCCGCTGTACAAGTACGCCCACTACGGCATCGCCGGCGACCTCTTCAGTTACCTGCCCGCCATCGCGGAAGAAGTGAAGAAACGGCTGGGCCGATAGCCCGGACACCGTGCATCGCGTCTTCCTTCGGCGGCACATCGGGATTGCGGGACGCCGATGCTTTCTCCGTACGAAAAGATCCTCTTCGCCCTCCTTGCGGCCGTCTCGCTGTACCTCGCGTCCGTCACCTTCAGGCGCATGACCGGGACGATTATGCGGGGCCGGGGCCGCCTGGCCTGGGATGGTCTTCCAGGCCGGCTGTGGACCGGAGTCAAGGCCCTGGCCGGCCAGAACAACATGATCCGCAACCGGCCGCTGGTTTCCCTCGCGCACACCGGAATTGCGTGGGGCTTCATCCTCTACATGGCGGTCAACCTGGTGGACGTGCTGGAAGGCCTGGTAACCGGCTTCGTTTTTCTGGAGGAAGGTACCGCCGGTCAAGTCTATCGACTGATCGTCGATCTCATGACCCTGGCGGCGGTGGTTGGCATGGCTGCCTTGCTCATCCGCCGGTTCGTCGTGAAATCCGCGGATCTCGCCGTGGCACCCAACGTCAAGCTGCACCACCGGGCCGCCGGCGGCATCCGGCGGGATTCCCTGATCGTTGGGTTTTTCATCCTCGGCCACGTCGGCTTCCGGCTCGTGGGCGCATCCTTCGACATCGCCATACACGGACCGGACCCCTGGCAGCCGGTCGCGGCGCTGGCAGCAGGTTTCTGGACGGGCCTGGAACCTTCCGTGCTGACTTTCGGCCTGCACGCCAGTTGGTGGATCGCCATCGGGCTGGTGCTGGCCTTCCTGCCCTGGTTTCCCTTTTCGAAACACGCCCACCTGTTCATGGGCCCCTTCAACTTGATGACCGCCCCTGAACGGACCAGTCCGGGCGCGCTGGATGCCCTGGATTTCGAAGACGAGACTATCGAGCAGTTCGGCGCGGGCCGGATCACCGACCTGGACCGGACCCATATCACGGACGCCTTCGCCTGCATCATGTGCAACCGGTGCCAGGACGCCTGCCCGGCCTATGCCACGGGCAAGGAACTGTCTCCCGCGGCCCTGGAGGTGAACAAGCGGTATCACCTTCGAGACCACATGAAATCCCTGGCGGCGGGCGGGGATGACACCGAACCGATGCTGGGTTACGCCATGAGCGAAAGCGCGCTCTGGGCCTGCACGGCCTGCGGCGCCTGCACGGAGGCCTGTCCCGTCGGCAACGAACCCATGTTCGACATCCTCGCCATGCGCCGGAACCAGGTGCTGATGGAGAGCGCGTTTCCGAACGAACTGAAAGGCGCCTTCACCGGGATCGAACGGAACGGCAATCCCTGGCAGATGGCGGGCGACCGGATGGAATGGACCGAATCCCTGGACTTCAAGGTGCCGACCGTCGCGGAACATCGGGACTACGACGTCCTGTTCTGGGTCGGCTGCGCCGGCGCCTTCGATCCCGGCGCCCGGGACACGGCGCGAGCCATCGCTAAGGTCCTGCATCGGGCGGGGGTAAACTTCGCCGTGCTGGGAAACGACGAATCCTGTACGGGAGATCTGGCGCGAAGGGCCGGAAACGAGTATCTTTTCAGTATAGCCGCCGAAGGGAACATCGAGACTTTGAACGCCGCGGGTGCCGACCAGGCCGGCCGGAGGAAAATCGTCACGGGTTGCCCCCACTGCCTGCATACCCTCGGAAACGAGTACGGCGCACTGGGCGGCCGTTTCGAGGTCATGCACCACACGCAACTCATCGGCGAACTGGCGAAGACCGGCAGGCTCAAGGTTCAGGGCGAGGCGGAGACGCGCACCACCTATCACGATCCGTGTTACCTGGGCCGCCACGGCGGTGAATACGAAGCGCCCCGACAGGCGCTGGCGGCAGCCCGGCCTTCCCTGGTGGAAATGGCCCGGAGCAGGAACCGGTCTTTCTGCTGCGGCGCGGGCGGCGCACAGGTCTGGAAAGAAGAAGAGGAAGGCAGGGAAGCGGTCAGCGACCATCGCTTCCGGGAAGCCCGGGAAACCGGGGCCGACACCCTGGCCGTGGGCTGTCCCTTCTGCGCCAGGATGATGAACGACGCCAACAAGCGGGCCGGCGAACCCATGCGGGTCCGGGATATCGCCGAAATCGTGGCGGAATCCATTCAAGATGAGCGGGAGCGCACGCATCATGACGACCGTTAACGAACGCATGGTCTTCCTGGACGGGTCCAGGCTGATCATCGAGGCGATGGCCCGGGCCGGCGCAGGCGCCTACATCGGGTATCCCATCACGCCCGTCAACTGGCTCTTCGCGGGCGCCAAGCAGCGAATCCCCATCGCCCTCGAAGCGCCGGACGAGATCACGGCGCTGCAATGGGCCGCCGGATTCTCCTCGTCGGGCGTGTTCCCGGTCACGGCCTCCGCTTTTCCCGGCTTCGCCCTCATGATCGAATCGATCAACATGTCCTTCATGATGGAACTGCCCATGGTCATCATCCTCGCCCAGCGGCTGGGCCCGAGCACCGGATCGGCCACGACGGGCGGCCAGGGAGACCTGCTCCTGCTCCGGGGATGCATCTCCGGAGGGTATTCATTACCGGTATTCTGCCCTTCGAACCTGCAGGACTGCTGGGACATGGCCGCGGCCAGCGTGCACACGGCAGTGAACCTCCGCACCCCGGTCGTATTGCTGACCTCGAAGGAAATGGTCATGACCAACCAGAACATGGACATTTCCGTCCTGAAGGAAGTTGAGCGCGCGGAACGCCACATGCACGAAGGGAACGGGCAATACAATACCTACGGGGTTAATGGAAACATGGCGCCGCCCTTTCTGCCCCTGGGCAACGACCTGCACCAGGTCCGGCTGAACTCATCGACGCACGACATGGAAGGCATCACCCAGAAGAACAGTCCCGAGGCCCTGGGCAATACCGAGCGGCTCAAGAACAAGATCGAACAGAGCGTCGATGAATACACCTACTTCGAACACGATCAGGACAAAGACGCCGATACCGTCATCCTGACCTACGGCATCTCGGCGGAGGCTGCCCGGGAGGCCGTCGGCCTGCTACGTGCGGGTGATGCATCCGTATCGCTCCTGGTCATGAAGACGCTGCTGCCGGTACCTCCTCGCATATACGAACTGCTTTCGGCATACCGGCACGTCGTCGTCGTCGAGGAGAACATCGTCGGCCTGTTGCGGGAACTGCTCTACGGAAACCGGCAGCACGACCGGATACACGGCGTGAACAAAATCGGCCACATGATCACCCCGCAGGAGATCGCGGAAGGAGTAAGGCAATGCAGGAAACCATCCTGAACGACCTGAAAATGCCCTACTGTCCGGGCTGTGGTCATACGGTCGCCAACAAGTCCATGAGCAAGGCCCTGGCGGACATGGGCGTGCACCCCCTCGACGTCATCGTGGTGAGCGACATCGGCTGCACGGGGCTCGTAGACCCGCTGCTTACCTGCCACACGATTCACGGACTCCACGGCCGGGCGGTCGCCCTGGCCATGGGCATCCGCATGGGACTCGAGCATCCGGACAAGAAGATCATCGCCTTGCAGGGCGACGGCGGCGCCACGATCGGACTGCAGCACCTGCTCGAGGCGGCCCGGCACAACCTGGACCTCACCCTCGTCGTGCAGAACAACATGGTCTACGGCATGACGGGCGGCCAGATCAGCGGGCTGTCTTCCACCGAGTTCAAGGAGCCTGGCCGGCCCGAGACTGCCGTGCCGGGGTACGACATCTGCGCGCTGGCCCACAACGCCGGCGCGGCCTATACCGCACGGACGTTTATCGGCAAGGATACGGCCGAACTCTGGAAGGAGGCCCTGTCCACGCCGGGATTCTCGCTTATCGAGATCGTGGAAATGTGCCCGGCGTACGGCATGCGGAAGGTCCAGGAACTCCACGATACGGCGGACTACGAAAGCGTGGTGACGAGGAACCCGCGCGCGGCCGGCCTGCCGCACAAGGCGATGGGACGGTCCCTGCTGGACGCGTTGAAACCGATCGAACACACCTGCGAGGCGCCGCTCGACGGCCGCCTGGAAATCATCGTCGCGGGTTCGGCCGGCGAGGCCATCCAGTCCGCGGGGGACCTGCTCTCCACGGCGGGCATCACCGCGGGCCTTTCCGCCACCAAGAAGGGCGACTACCCCATCACCATCGGCACCGGGTTCTCCGTGGCGGAGGTGATCCTCTCCCGGCAGCCGGTTCACTACACCGGGATCGACTGTCCCGACATCATGATCGTCATATCGCAGGACGGACTGGACAAGGTCCGGTCCCGCATCGGCGAACATACCCTGGTGATCGCGGACTCGAAACTGGGTCCCGAGCTTGCGGAGCTGACCGGTCCGAACGGTACCATCGGGTCGATCGGTGCGTCCGGGCCGAACGGTCCAATCAACCTGGTGACCCGGGACTTCCGGAAGGCGGGTGGATCGAAAGGCGCCGCCCTGGCCGCCATCGCCCACTGGCTCCAGGACAATGGGTTTCTGCCCATCGAAGCCCTCATCGAAGCCGCCAGCCGCCACAAGCACGGAGACAAGATGAAGGTCATCATCGACCAGGCCATCGCGGCCTAGCGGTTCTCACTTACCCAGGATACCGGTAATCCTCCTTGCGCATCGTCTTCTTCGACATCGACAGCCTGAGACCCGACCACCTGGGTTGCTACGGCTATGGCCGGCCGACCTCGCCCGCCATCGACGAGATCGCCGCGCAGGGGATGCGTTTCGACCGGTACTACTGCGCGGACTCTCCCTGCATGCCGTCGAGGCACGGATGGATCACCGGCCGTTTCGGGATCAACAACGGCGTGGTGACCCACGGCGGACCCGCATCGAAGCTTCAAATAATCGAGCAGCAGTACGGCGGACCCGACGAGCGGAACCAGCTGGTGCAGAGAAGACTGCGCCAGCACGGATATGACACCGTCTGTTTCTCCAACTTCCCCACGCGGCACTGCGCGACCTGGTTCGGGCTGGGCTGGTCGGAGTTCCATTCGCCCAACCTGAAGACGGGATCGGAGACGGCGGACGAAGTCAACGAGGCCGTGCTCCGCTGGATCGCCGCGAATGGCGAGCGGGACGATTTCCTGCTGTACATCAACTACTGGGACCCGCACCGGGTCTACGAAGCACCTCGCGACGGGTTCGACCGCATGGCGGCACATCCGTCGGCGGTGGACTGGCCCGATGAGGAAGCGATACGCGGCCACCAGGATGTCGACGGCTGGTTTACCGCGTCCCACCTCTTTCCCGAGGATCGGCCGAGTCCCACGCCGAACATGCCGGACGCCATCCGGAACACGGACGACCTGAATCACATGGTGACCGGGTACGACGCGGAGATCCGCTACACCGACCATCACGTTCAGCAAGTGCTGGACGCCCTGGGTGACCTGGGCGACCTGGACGACACGGCGGTCATCATCTCGGCGGATCACGGCGAGGCCATGGGGGAGCACGGCATCTACGGCGACCACGTATGCGCCGACGAATGCATACACCGCATCCCGCTGATCCTGAAATGGCCGGGGGTTACGCCGCCCGGATCCACCTGCGACGATCTGCTGTATAACGTGGACCTGAGCGCCACGCTCATCGACCTGGTCGGCGGCGAAGTACCGGAATACTTTGACGGGCGGTCCTTCGCGGAAGGACTCGCCACCGGACAGTGCCGCCTGCACGACTACCTGGTCTGGGGTCACGGCCTGTACACGCTGCAGCGGGCGGTGCGGACACCCGATCACCTCATGATCAGGACCTACGACGACTTCGGATACCAGTTCGCCCCGGTGGCCCTGTACGATATGGTAAGCGACCCGTACCAGACGCGGAACCTGGCCGGCGATGAGCCGGAGATCCTGCACAGAATGGATCACTGTCTGTCGGAGTGGCTTCACGAACAGCGGGTCAAGCCCTACGCCATCCCCGATCCCCTGGAGGTCGTGTGGCAGGAACGCCAAACTCCGTAATCACGTCCCGGTCCCTCGCCACGGGGCTGGTCCTGGCCATCGTCCTCAACATCTGGGTGACCTACGGGACTTATATCCTGCACTCGTCCCGCATGTCGGTGGCCCACCTGCCCATCTCCGCCCTGGCCCTGTTCCTGCTCGTCGTCTTCGTATACAATCCCGTCGTCCGGGGTATTGCCCAGCAGGCCGCCTTCACCGGCCGCGAGCTGGCGCTGATCTTCTGCATCCTGCTCATTTCGAGCCTCATACCGGGCAAGGCCTTCGTTTCGTATTTCCTGACCATCATTTCGACGCCCTTTTATTTCGCCCAGCCCGAGAACCAGTGGGCGGAACTGTTCCACCCCTATCTGCCGGGATGGCTCGTGGCGAGCAACCAGAACAACGCCATGGGGTGGTTCTACGAGGGACTGCCCCCGGGCGGAACCATTCCGTGGTCGCCCTGGATCATACCCGTCGCCTGGTGGATGAGTTTTTTCGTAGCCATTTTTGTGGTCGGCGCCTGCGTGGCGACCATATTCCGGAAACAGTGGGTGGATTACGAGCGGCTCACCTTTCCCCTCGTGCAGGTCCCCCTGGAGCTCATCGCCGGGGACCAGACGGTCGGCCGCTGGCCGAAGCTGGTCTACGACCGCCTCTTCCAGATCGGATTCGGCCTCGCGCTGGCCATCGCCATCTGGAACATCTTCTCCTTCGCCCTGGTCGTTCCGCAATTGCCCGTGGGCACCTTCTTCGAGACGCCGCTCCAGTTGAGCCCCATGTTTCCTGCCATCCCCCTGCGCATCAGCCCCTACATGCTCAGCTTCGGATACTTCATCAACGTCGACATCCTCCTGAGCATCTGGGTCTTCTTCATGCTGGGGCTTTTCGAGATCGGCGCGCTGAACTACATCGGCCTTAACACCGAAGGCGGAGGACCGGGCGGCGACGGCGGCGTCAACGCCCAGTTCTTCGGCGGGTTCCTCGTCTACGTGGGCTACGCCCTGTGGTCCGCACGCAGCCACCTGGCGGGGGTTTTCAGGAAAGCGATCGGACGAAACGCCGGACTGGATGATTCGAAAGAACTCGTATCCTACCGGACGGCCGTCATCGGGTTGCTGCTGGGATCCGCCTTCATCTGCGCCTGGCTGTACCAGTCCGGACTGTCCCTGCCGGTAATGGCGGTTTTCCTGGCTTTCTTGTTCGTGCTATACTTCGGTACCACGAAAGTCATCGCCGAAACAGGGGTGGTGTTTCTCGACCTGCCCGTGAACGCGCACCAGATCACGGTGCTGTCCCTGGGATCGGGGAACGTGTCGGGACCCAGCCTGACGTCATTGGGCCTGGCGAGCGCCTACGCGCGGAACTGGCGGGGACTGGGGATGGGATCGGTCGTGCTGGCCGACCGCCTAACCGACGGTTTCTGGCCGCGGAAGAAGGGGCTGCTGCTTGTGCTCTCCGCCACCTTCCTGGTCAGCATGGTAACGGCTGTTTCCTATACGATTCAGGCGGGATACACTATCGGTGCGTACAACTTCGGCGGAGGGGCGTTCACCAATCTCAACACGCACTACTACGACGAGATCGTGACCTGGATGAAGAACCCGCTGTCGCTGGGACAGAACGAGCCCTGGTTCATGGCGGGGGGCGCGGTGATCTTCCTGGTCCTGCTGAAATTGAGGCACTGGCTGGTCTGGTGGCCCCTCGCCCCGGTAGGATTCGCCATCTGCTTCGCCAGCAATATACGGGACTCGATCCTGTCCGTTTTCCTCGCCTGGCTCGTCAAGTTCATCCTGCTGAAGGTCGGGACCGGCGCCTACCGCACGGGCCAGCGGTTCTTCCTGGGCGTGCTGCTAGGCTACACCCTGGGCATCGTCCTGTCCTTCATCGCGGACGCCCTGTTCTATCCCGGACAGGGTCATATGATACACGACTGGTAGCGGTCGGGAACCGGCTGCTAGTACGTACTCTTCGCCGTCGTCAGGGGACACCACCGCGAGGCCTGCAACCAGTGCAGCAGCGTGCGCAGGGCTTCCGGCGTACCGATCTGTTCGAGGGCGATGGCGGCCTGGCCCTGCACGTACCTGTTTTCATCGTAACACGCGTCCGCGAGTTGTGGAATGGCCACCTGGGCATCGTCCCCGAACCGGGCCAGCGCGTAGGCGCTCCTGGAGCGCACCTGCTCATCCTCGTCCTTCATCATGCCAATCAGCGCGGGAACGGCCGAATCCGCGGCCAGCTTCATCTGGCCGAGGGCATCGGCCAGGTTCTGGCGGACAAAGGGTGACGGGTCGTCAGACAGACCCGCCAGGCGCGCCGCTACCGACGGGTTGCCGTGCCGGATGTCTCCAAGGGCGTAGACCGCATAGCCCCGGATCCGCTCGTTCCCATGCCCGAGCAGGGAGACCAGCGGTTCGACGGCCGCGGCACCCAGCGCGCCGAGCCCATAGCACGCTTCCCGTCGGACCTCGTCCCGTTCATGCTGGAGCGCTTCCATCAGGTGGGGCAAGGCAGCCTCCCCGCACTCCGCCAGGGTATAGGCCGCGTGCAGGCGCTTCTGCTCGAGTTCGTGGGTCAGGTCGCCGGCGAGCGACTCGACGTCCTCCCCGCCTTCCTGCCGGGTCCCGGCCGACCCGTTTCCGGCGAGCCAGTGCCACATGTTCCGCCACATGGCGCTCCGGGGATCTTCCGACAGATCGCCGAGGTCGATATCTTCGCGCTGCCGGTCCCACCCGGGGCGATCGGGCTCCGACATCCGCGTAAACTGGAACTTCATCATGTACCGGACCTTGTCCGTCTGGTTCGGATACGCCCGGTGCCAGAGGTCGAAGTGAATGATGGTAACGGTGCCTGCCTTGCCGCTCGCGGGGAACCCGTCGGGAACGGACCCATTCCCGCCGACGGTCTCCTCGCGGGACTCGATATAGTGGCTTCCCGGGATCACCCCCGTCGGACCGATTTCCACCGGGGTGTCCTGGGGATAGTACATGGCCATGATCCAGCGCGGATGGTGGTCCCGCACCTTGGTGTAACCCCAGTAGCTGTCCTTGTGCCAGGCGCCTCCCCGGCTGTTCGGCGGGTTCACGTGCGGGTGGCGGTGGGCGTGCATCACGTAGTCCGGTCCGAGCAGGCTCGTCAGCGCGCCCTGCACCTTGGGATCGTCGTAGACCTGCTGGATCTCGGGCACGCGAGGCAGCAGGTTGTTCCCCGGATTCCCGTCTTCGTCGATGATTGCCTTCGTTTTCTCGTAGATGTCATCGTGCAACGCGACCGGCTTGTCCACATTGATTACGTGATAGCCGTTCACGATGAAGTCGCGCATGGCGTCATCGTCGAAAAGGTAGGATCTGTCCACCATGATTCACTGCTCCTTTTTGGCATGGCTCCATTATGGCATGGATTCTTTCAGTTCATCCATCAGTAAAGCAGACCGACATATCTTCAAGAAACGCTTCAGGTTCCACGGGATTGAACCGGCTATCAAACCCCGGCCGGGAGGTTGCGTTTAGTTCGTGATCCGGCTCCTGGGTTCGACCGGGCAGACGTTCCAGGCTTTCCCGGATGACGTCCGCGGCGGCCCCCGATGCCCGGACTTCCAGGTTCCCAGCCTCGCAGTCGTAATACCAGACGGATTTAAGCCTTCCGCGCAGCAGTCTGTACGCATAATGCGAAAGCGGTTTATCCACGGTTCCGGGCATGAATGTAGACGGCCAGAAAAGACGGTTGACCTGGAGGCGGAAGGCCGCCTCGAGCATGCCGGCCGGCGTCGCCGGACAGAGATGCCAGTTGGTCTCCGGCCAGACGTCGAGCCATCCCCAGGCACTTCCCAACTCCGGGATGGTAAGGTCCTGGTCACCGCTTCGCGTGTGCACGCGCCCATTCCGTCCCCCGATAAACGCGTGATGCTGGGGATAATTAAAGAACTCGCCCCCTTTCGAGCGGAGGCAGTCGTAGAACCCGGTCGCCAGGCCGAGGACGGCGCCGGCCAACCCGAACACGCCGTCTTCCAACCGGGGTGAGACCAGTCCCACGCGATCCTGAGGATGGTAATCGGGATACGCTTCGGAAAAGGACAGGACCTTCGTTTCCGTGTCCTTCCTCCGGCGATAGACGAAGTCCGACTGCGTAATGCGTTCGGTGGTATGCAAAACGTCACCCGGTTCGCACGTTCAATGGTCCTTGTTGATTCGCCGCGTAATTTCCGGAATGGCCGGCTGCGCGTCAAGCAGAATATCCCTCGGCTCACGGGGTTGTCAGACCGTATGCACGACGGTCTCCGGATGCTGGTCCAACTTCAATTCGACCATTTTGATACCGGATTCTCCCACCAGCCACTCATACACCTCTGCGACGGACTTCGTGTAGGCGTACTCCTCCGCATAGACCACCCGGCGGATCCCCGCCTGGATGGACTTTTTCAGGCAGCCCAGGCAGGGCTTGTTGGTCGTGTAGAGCGTGGCGCCGCTCGTGGATGACCCGTGGCGCGCGGCGAAGACGATGGCGTTTTCTTCGGCGTGTATACAGATGCATTCGTCGAGGTTCGCCCCGGACGGTCCGTCCGAGTTGCACCGCCTGCATCCGCCGTCGAAGCAGTTGGGAATGCCCATGGGAGTGCCGTTGTAGCCCGTGCTGGTGATGATCTTGTCGTTCACGATCACAGCGCCGATGTGCCGGCGTATGCAGTTCGATCGCGCCGAAACGGCATAGGCGATGCGCAGGAAATACTCGTCCCAGGAGATCCTGTCCATTTACTGCTCCTCCACCGGTTGAGATCCTTTCAGGAACCGCTTGTAGTACGAGTGGGCCAGGAAAGTCACCGGCAGCGCGATCAGCAACCCGAGGATACCCAGCAGTTTTCCCCAGATGGACAGGGAAAGGAGGATCACGGCCGGATTGAACCCGGTCGCCCTGCCCATGATCCTGGGCACCAGGATGGCGTCCTGGATGACCTGTACGACGGCGAACACGGTCAGGACGAGGATGAGCATGACCCAGATGCTTTCGCCGGCGCCCAGGGCCCCGACAATCGCGAACAGCACCGCCGGGATGAGGCCCACGACCTGCAGGTAGGGCACCATGTTGAGCAGCCCGATGAAAAGGCCCAGCAATATGCCCATGGGCAGGCCGATCAGCCAGAAGCCCAGCGCGAAGAGCAGGCCGACGATGAAGGCGATGAGGGCCTGGGCGCGGAAATACACCCGCATGGCCCTGGTAAAGTCCGATACGACGTCGAGGACGACCTTCCGGTACTGATCGGGGATCAGGTCCTTCCAGCCTTCGGAGATCTCGTCGAAGTCCAGCAGGATGAACACCAGGTAGAGCAGGATGACGATGATGACCGCAAGACCGATGACGAAGCTGATGGTGCCTGAGAATACGCCCCATATGCCGGGCAGGACCTGTTGAAAGAACAGCCGGATGTTCTCGAAGTTCAGCAGTTGGACCAGTTCTTCGAAGCGGACCAGGTCCGCGATGTACATCCTGATTTCCTCGGGCACATAGTCCTGAAGTCTCGCCTGCCACTGGTCCGCGTCCACCAGCCCGGAGAGCAGCCGCTGCATCTGTGCGACTTCGGACACGACCATCGGGATCAGAACGGAAAGGAACAGGATCACGGCCGCGAGAATGATCGTCAGGCTCAGCAGTACAGAGATGATTCGGTGCTTGAAGGGCAGTTTCCGTTGCAGCCAGGAAGTCAGGGGATTGATCAGATAGGCGAGCAGCAGTGCGACGGCGAAGGGGATGAGCACATCGCTCAGGTAGGCGATCAGGGTGATCAACAGCCAGATCACGCCCACGGCGATGGCGATGCGGACTACGCGGTCGAAGGTAAAGGTACTTTCGGACAGCATGAGCATGACCCGGGACTGAACACCGATCTTGACGGAAACGCCGTGTAATCAAGTAGGCGCAGGGATGGAGGATGTCAAGCAAATACAGGACGACGGACAATCTCTTGACCAGCCTTCGACGGCGGGTCTATATTGACCACGCATTGACAGTAGAGACGATTCAAATACACCTTACCCCGGAACCTCCATGCACAAGGTACTTTCCGTCCTGCTGCCGACCGCGGCCTTCCTGCTGCCGGCCGCGGCCGTCCTGCTGCCAGCCGGAATCTCCCATGGCCAGTACACGAATTCCGTCGGTGTCGCGCTGCCAGCTGACGCGGCGGCGCCCGACCAGCAGGTTTTCCGGGTAATGAGCCCGGAACCGCGCAGCCTCGACATCCAGATCAATCTGTACGACGGTGAATCCACGCTCCTGCCCTTCGAAACCCTGCTTATCAGGGACGAGTTGTGGCAACCCATACCAGGCGCCGCCACCCACTACGACGTCTCCGACGACGCCATGGAATGGACGTTCCACCTCCGGCCCGGCGCCCGGTGGAGCGACGGCAGGCCCGTAACGGCCCACGACTTCGTTTTCGCTTTCAGGCGCATGCTCGATCCGGCCAACGCCAATCCCTACGCTTTCTTCTACTACGATATCAGGAACGCGAAGGCCATCAGTCTCGGTGAGATCACCGACCTGACCCGGCTCGGGGTCCGCGCCGTCGACGATCTCACGCTCCAGGTGGACATGGAGCACAGCGCACCCCACTTCCCCCACGTGGTGTCCTTCGGACTGGCCTACCCCGCGCCGCGCTGGGCCGTGGAAAAACACGGCCGAAAATGGACCGAGGTCGACCGCATCGTGTCGAACTCCGGTTTCAGGATGGCCGAATGGGCAACAGGGAGCCACATGACCTTCGTCCCCGATCCCATGTACAACGGCCCCCACAAGCCCCTGCTGGAAAAGGTCATCCATCCATTCCGCTATGCGGCGGCACAGACCGTCCTGGCCTATGAGAACAACGAGGTGGACGTGGAGACCGTCGATATCAACGACATGGACCGGATCGAACGGCATCCCGTACTCAGCCGGGAACTCGTGAAGACCCCGGGAAGAACGACCTGGTACCTGTTCTTCAAGGTGGCGGGACCGCCGTTCAACGACATCCGCGTGAGAGAAGCCTTCGCCAGGGCGCTGGACCGGGACGCGATTTGCAGGGTCGTCCTCAGGGGCGCGGCGGCGCCGGCCTATTCCATGATGCCGCCCGATTTCAAGGAATACAACGGCGACGCGATGAGACCCTATCAGGACTTCGATCCGGCTCGCGCGAAGACGCTGATGAGGGAGGCAGGCTATCCGAACGGCAGGGGGTTTCCGAGACAGGAAATGTGGCTGCGCGCGCCGACGCCATCCATGAAGATGGCCGGCGAGGCCATTCAGAGCATGCTGCTGGAACACCTGGGGGTGGATGTCACCGTTCGCACGCTCGACAGGACGGCCTACATGAGCAAGCTGTACAACTGGGAAATGGACTTCGGCTTTCTGCGGTTCGTCGCCGACTACATGGATCCGCGCAACATGCTCGACATGACGTGGCACTCTCAGCCGAAAGGCGCGGGACGGCACGACTGGGCGCAGCCCGAATTCGACGCGCTGGTCGAGAGCGCCGGGGCCGAACTGGACCCGGTCATGCGAACGGACCTCTACAGGCAGGCGGAGGAGATACTCGTGAGGGACTATGCCGCCGCCTTCGTCTTCCATCCCCTGACGCTTCAGCTCCGCAAGTCCAACCTCAAGGGCTATTCCAGGGATTACGACGGTATCGTGGGCGCCCTCATGTATTCCCGGCTATACAAGTCCAGGGAGTAGCGAAGAGGGATTCCGAATACGGTTCAGGCCGCGGGATCCGGACAGGCGACCCGCAACGCGCCGGGCACCGCGATGATCTCCGCCGGCGTCTCGCCCACGGGCTCGCCGTCGGCGAACATTACGACCGGCCGCTCCGTTTCCATGCTCAGCCTGGCCGTCCTATAGGAGAAGATGCCGGGGTGGGTCAGGTGCCCGCCCCAGTAGACCCGGGGAAACACGCGCAGGATACGGCTCGCGCTCATCATGCGCACGAGGCAGATGTCGAGGGCCCCGTCCGCCGGGTTGGCGTTCGGCGCGATCCTGATCCCGCCGCCGTAGGTGCTGGTGTTCCCGGTGGCCGCGAGCAGGACTGTCTGGTCGATGGTGCCGAAGTCCCCGGTCATGCGCAGCGCCACGCCCCGATAGACCCGCAGCATGCGCGCCAGGCCCCACAGGTAGGCCGCCGTGCCCTTGAACGGGACCTGCCCTTCGTATACCAGCCTTGCCACCTCCGAATCGAATCCCAGCGTCACCACCGTCCCGAAGTACCGGTCGTTCACCTTGCCCAGGTCGAAGGGACGGACATGACCCTGCAGCAGGAGGGCTGCGGCCTTCTCGGGCGCGGACGGTATCCCCATCGCCCGGGCGAAATCGTTGCCGCGTCCGCAGGGCAGGATGCCGAGGGCGACGTCCGTCCCGGCCAAAGCGTTCACCACCTCGTGAACAGTTCCGTCGCCCCCGCAGGCGGCGACGCAGGCATATCCCGCGTGCACCGCTTCCGCCGCGAATGATTCCGCCTCGCCCCGGGCCGAGGTAGGACGGATCTCGACGGCCCCATGGTTCTCATTTAAAAGGTCCCGCACCCGCTCCGCGTACCTCATGCCGCGTCCATTGCCCGATGTGGGATTCGCGACGATAAGCGTTTTACCCGTCATTTACACCCTCCCGGCGTAATCCACCGCGCTGCCACCCGCACGACGCAACCCATCCCGGGCGCCGGATTCGCCTGTCCGGGCCTGGTCTGCCCAGAACCCGGATATGTCCGTCCTTGCTCGAATACGCCCGTCCGGTCCGGGGCCGAACACCTTGACAGGGGCAAGCCCTCGTCCTAAGATAGTGGGCCGGCCGGATAAAGCCAATGCAACCAACTGGATTGACGGGCGCGTGGACGAAAATCGGGCATGGTATTACCCGCACAAGGACGTAAACACCGACATCCCGGACCACGGTATGACCGACTACAGAAGCCTCTTCGATTTGACCGGCCGCAGCGCGCTGGTCGTCGGCGGCGGAAGCGGCATCGGCCGGAGTTCGGCCCGGTGCCTGGCCCAGTTCGGCGCGCACGTAGTCTGCGCGGATGTACGGCAGGAGGCCGCGGAATCCGTCCAGGGAGAGATACGCAAGGACGGCGGCTCGGCCGATGCGGCAGTGCTGGACATGCGCGATACCAGCCAAATACAGCGTGTGCTAGACCGGATTCCTCCCCCGGACGTCCTCGTCAGCACACCCGGCGTAAACATTCGCAAACCGCTCCTCGAGTACACCGACGAGGAGTACGACCAGGTCGTCGATCTCAACCTGAAAGGCACCTTCCGCCTGGTGCGCGAAGTCGCCCGGTCCATGGCCGACAACAGCGGGGGCAGTATCATCGTCTTCTCGAGTATCCGGTCACAGGTCGTAGAGCCCGGCCAGGGCGTCTACGCCGCGACGAAGTCCGGCGTGGTGCTCATGATCCGTGCGCTGGCGGCCGAACTCGCCGACCGGGGCGTGCGGGCCAACGCCATAGCCCCGGGTGTGGTGGACACGCCGCTGACCGCCCAGATCAAGCAGCACCCGGATTGGTACGGCGCGTATGCCGACAAGACGATGCTCCGGCGATGGGCCAGGCCGGATGAAATCGCCGGGGCCGTCCTCTACCTGGCTTCGGACGCCAGTTCCTATACCACCGGTTCCGTCATGTTCGTCGACGGCGGGTGGACGGCGGTGGACGGCCGCTTCGATCCCTTCGGCGGCTGACCGCCGAACAACGCACCCACGCGAGTCCAACCGATTCCAATCCCGGCGATGCGATGCCCTTCCTGAACATCCTGTTCGACATCATCGCCCCGATTTTCGTCCTCATCTCCCTCGGCTACCTGTTTCAGAAGAAATGGCATTTCGATATGCAGGCCCTGACGCGGGTCCTGCTGTACCTGGTCATGCCCGCGACCCTCGTCGTATCCCTGACCCAGTCCGAACTCTCCGCCGATTTCGTCTGGGACACCAGCGTGTTCTGCCTGCTCATGCTGGTCGCCCTCTATATCCTGAGCCTGGCCGGTTCCCTGATCATGCGGTACCGGAAGGAAATGAAGCAGGCCTTCAGTCTTTCGGTCATGTACTACAACAGCGGAAACTACGGCTTTCCGGCCAGCGAACTGGCCTTCCCCACCCTGGGCCTGGCCGTGCAGTCCATCGTCCTGGCCGTCCAGAACTTTCTCGTGTTCACCCTTGGACTGTTCTTCGTCTCGGTCGGCCGCATTTCGGCCAGGAGGGCGTTCCTGCAGTCCTTCAAAATGCCCTTCGTATACGCGCTGATCCTGGCCTTTGCCATCCGGAACTTCGGCCTGCAACTCCCCGGTTTCGTCTGGCTTCCCATCGAGTACCTGGCCGAAGCGCTCGTTCCCATGGCCCTGGTTACCCTGGGCATGCAGCTGGCCCGGACCCGCATCACGCACGCGTGGCAGGCCAGCCTGGCCTCCCTGGTATGCCGCCTGGTGATTTCCCCCTTGATAGGCTACGGACTCGTGCTTCTGTTGGACATCGATCCCCGGATCGCCCCGATCCTGGTGGTGTCCACCAGCTATCCCACCGCGATCAACACCGTGCTGATCGCCATGGAATTCGGCAGCAGGGAGGATTTTGCGGCCAACGCCGTGTTCCTGTCCACCGTCTGCAGCATCGTCACGGTCGCGGTGGTGATCTTCCTGGTCAGGTGAGGGCCGGGCGGACTCCGACCGAGGATTGCGGGATAGTCCGGTGAGGGCCGGTTGGCCGAGGCATGGGGGCAACCGCCGGCCGAAACAGGTGAGAAGTCCGACCCGGGCACGCGAACGGAGGCAAGGGGCTCCGGCTCAGACGTACCCGTCGCGGTCGCCGTACACCCGGGCGCCCTTGCTGATCGCCGTGGAAAAAGCACCCAGCGGATTGTCGGACCCCGGGTACCTGTCGCCGTGGGACGTGCCGTTCTCGAGCTTGAGCACACCGCGGGGACACACGGCCGAACAGACCCCGCATCCCACGCAGGAAGACCGGACGATGTTCTCGCCGCGTTCGGCGTAGGCCCGCACGTCTATCCCCATTTCGCAATAGGTTGTGCAGTTGCCGCAGGACATGCACTGGCCGCCGTTGGTCGTGATGCGGAACCGGGAGAAAAAGCGCTGGATGATTCCCAGCACCGCGGCCATCGGACACCCGAAGCGGCACCAGACCCTGTTGCCGAGGACGGGATAGAACCCCACGCCGATGACGCCCGCGAAGACGGCACCGATGTAGAAACCGTACCATCGTTGCAGTGGGGCGGAAATGCTGCTTAGCGCGCCATCGGACGTGCTGCTCACCCAGAGCACGGCCGTCGTCAGGATGATCAGCAGGAGCACGGCATAGATGATCGCCCGCTCGATCTTCCACGACACCGTCGACTTGGGCGTCAGGTGCCGCCAGGGATCGCCGAGGGTCTCGGCGAGTCCGCCGCAGCCGCATACCCAGGAGCAGTACCACCGCTTGCCGTAGAAATAGGTCAGCACGGGCGTGGCGATGAAGGAGCAGACTGCGCCCCAGAACACCATGAAAGAACCCAGGGCGCCTGGACTGTTGACGAGGTAATCCACGGTGCCGGGGAACAGGTAGTCGTACTTCAGCGGCCAGAAATAACTGAAATAGAACTCCGGTTCGTTCAGGGCGCGGAGTAAATGGGGCAGGACGAAGGCCAGCACCAGTTGAAAGAACATGACCGAGATGGTCCGGACGATGTGGTAGCGGTTGTGGCGGTACCGCATGAACATGCGGAAACCGAATAGCACCACGGCCATGGTGTAGAGAAACCCGTAGAGAAACCACTGGTTCGCCGGTTGTCCCGCCAGGGCCTGCGACAGCGGCTCGACAAGCGCGATGGCACGCGCCAGGTATTCGGGCCACCAGTACAGCACGACGTAGAACCCGGTGAGCGCGATGCCCAGCGCCCAGGCGATCGCGCCACGGTGCGTGGTGTTTCCGAACATGATGCCGTCGTGCTTGATGCCGGGCACAGTATCCTTGTAGGCGAACCAGGCATAACCGATCGTGCCGGCCGACAACAGGCCGAAGGAGAGCAGGAAGGGCGTCCAGTCGCCGGTGAGGGGCATGCCGAGCAGGATGACGGCGAGTGCGAGGAAACCGAGCCCGATCACGCCGGCGGAGACCATCATGCCCGGGTTCCTGGGCGCTTCGGCCGCGGTGGCGGGCTCACCGAAACCGTCGGCCTCTTCGTCATAGAAGTACGCGATGGTTTCCGGATCGATCAACGTCGTTCCAGCGGGCGGTGTGCTCATACGAGTTGCTCCTTTAACGAGCGAACGATTTCCGTCTCGTGGCGGACGAAGAACTCCGGATCGAAGTTGGCTTCTTCCAGGTGATCCAGGACGTACTTTACGGTGCGCCGCTCGGCGATCCAGCGTTCGCACACCTCGTGACGGGCGCGTATTCCCATGAAATTGAAGGCCTTGATGCAGCCGTCGACGCCGACGACGCGGACGGCATGGCGGTGGGAGGGATGTTCCCAGTACAGGTGCTGCTCGCCAGGCTGGGGGGTGCTAAGGATCATGCCGTAGGTCTGGTACTCCAGGTCGAAGAACTTGGCTGAATTGAACCAGATCCCCGGATCGTACGCGATATCCTCCCCGGCCAGCACTTCACCGGCGGCCTTACCCTGCTTCTTGCCCGTGTACCAGACCTGCTGGATCAGGTTGCGTCCCCCGTTCCTGCTGACGATTTCCGCGCAGTCTCCGGCGGCGTATATGTCGGGGATGTTCGTCCGGAAGGAATGGTCGACCAGGACGCCCCGGCCGGTTTCGATGGGCGTCGACTTTGCCAGGTCCGTATTTGGCGAAACACCCGGCGTCAGGCCGACGAGCTGGCAGTCGATCCGTTCGTCGAACTCGGTGACGACCGCTTCGACTCTGCCCGAGCCGTCGTCCACGATCTCCTTCAGGTTGGTCTCCCGGATCAGGCCGATGCCCTGCTCCTCGATCAGCCGGTTGATCATGCCCGACTCCTCAATGGGCAGGATGTTGCACCAGTAGGACGCTTCGCGGATGAGAAAGGTGACGTGGATGTGCCTCGAATGGAGCATCTCGGCCAGTTCGATGCCGATCAGCCCGCCGCCGACGATGACCGCTTGACGGGTCCGCTCCGCGTTCTTGTACAGCTGGCGCAGGTCTTTCAGGTTGTACAGGCCCTGCACGCCATCGAGATCCTGCCCCGGCCAGCCGAACCTGTTCGACTTGGCGCCTGTGGCGATCAGCAACCGGTCATAGGGCAGCCGTCCCGTCTTATGCAGCACGAGCTGCTTGTCCTCGATATCGATGCCGGTGACCCAGTCCCTGACCAGGTCCAGGCGCTGGTCGCTCCAGAAACGGTCCTCGAAGGGTTTCGTCGCCTCGTAGGTCATGTGCCCCATGAAGATGTACATGAGGGCGGGGCGGGAGTAATGGTAGGCCGATTCACCGGATACCAGCGTGATCTTCCAGTCCGGCTGCATCTGCCTGAGCCGCGTGGCGGCCGTTACGCCGGTTACGCCGTTCCCAACGATCACGGTGTGCAAAGGTGGTCCACCTCCTCTAGCGGTCTCTATCGTGCCTCTCTCAGGCCGTACGTCCGTAGAATAGCTCCTGTACCTCCCGGCTGTTGCGGACGTTGGGCCGGTCCTTGTAGCAGAACACGGCGACATACCGGGTCAACGGTCCCTCGACGGAAGTCACCCGGTGCATGGACCGGAAGCCGACGAAGAGGATGAGCGTGCCGGGTTCCACCGCGAGCGTGCGAATATCGGGGTAAAAGCCGCGAAGCACCTGGTCCACGGTCTCGTAGCCGTCTCCGTCTGCTGGACGTACGTCCGGGGCGTACTCGAAAACACCGCCCGCTTCGGGCGCTTGAAGCATCAGGGTCGTCGTTGCCTCGGATTCGTCGAAATGCCAGCCATGGTTCTGTCCCTCATGCATGACATTTACGGTCAGCGCGGCCAGCGGGTCCGCCATCCGGTAGTAGTGTTCCTTGTCGAGGACATCGGCGACAAAGGAAAGGAGCGGATCCCAGACGTACAGCCGGTGCAGGCCGTCGGTGGGGCGGAACTGGTCGAAGGCAACCGAATCCAGTTCCGTGGCTTGGGGCCTCCGCCTCGGGTGGTCGGACGGAAAGGCGTCGTCGTGTTCTTCCAGGTAGACGTTGTGAGGTTTCCGGCATGTAAACGCGTCCGGGGCGGCGCGGTCCACCTCCTCCACCATGCGAACCCGCGCCTCCTCCGTGACGAAACCGGGCAGCAGGCAGGCGCTCCGGGCCGACAGGTCGTCCCTGCACCTGGCGACCAGCGCACGGTATGCAGCCGATTCGGACTGGTGAATGGGGTAGGTCATCGAGTCGATGAGGTCCAGCGCCGAATCGTTCACCGCGTGATATCCTTTCGGAATTACGGACCTGTCTGCTCCTGTCTGGTCCTGTCTGGTCCCGCCTGGTTCTGTCTGGTCCCGCCTGTTTCCGCCGAGTACCGCCTTGACTTTGGCGGACCGTCCCGGTAAAATGGACGTTCGTTTTCAACTTCCCTTTGACCGCGCCGGCTGCCACCGCACTGTCGGATGCGGCTGCCACCGCACCTGTTGAATACGCCAGTCCGGTGGAGCGACATCTACCCTCAATATATGGCAATTCCAAGCGATCAAAAAGAAAAGTCTGGCCTGGTCCGCCAGCTTGGCCTTTTCGACACGACGATGATCATCATCGGCATCGTGATCGGTTCGGGGATCTTCCTCACGACCGGCCTGATGGCCCGGGGCATTCCTTCCGCGTCCCTCATTCTCCTGGCCTGGCTGTTCGGCGGGCTTCACGCCCTCGCAGGCGCACTGGCCTACGGTGAGCTCGGTGGCGCCATGCCCCGGGCAGGCGGCCAGTACGTCTATCTCCGGGAAGCCTACGGTCCGTTCTGCGGATTCCTGTTCGGCTGGGTCTCCTTCACCATGTACCTGACCGGCATCATCGCCGCCCTCGGCGTGGGATTTGCCGAGTACGCGGGCTACTTCATCCCCGCGCTCGGGATGACCAACGTGTTTTTCGAAACCGAAATCTCCCTGCCCGGCTGGACGTTCCCGTATGCGCTTTCCGCCGGGCACCTCACCGCACTCGTCCTGGTCCTTCTGCTCACGGTGGTAAACTACCGCGGCGTAACATTCAGCAAGTATATCACCAACGTTTCCTCGGTGATCAAGATCGCCGCGCTCGGATTGTTCATCCTGTTCGGGCTCTGGGCCGGATCCGACCAGCCGATCGACTTCAGCTTCAACGCTCAGGGGATCGACTTCGGTCAGCTGGTGGTCGCCTTCGGCGTCGCCCTGATCGCCGTGTCCTGGGCCTTTGCGGGCTGGGAGGAGGTCACCTTCGTCGCCGGGGAAGTCAGGCAGCCCGGACGGAACCTGCCGCGGGCTCTCGTCATGGGCACCGCGACCGTCACCATCGTCTACCTGCTGGTGAACTACATCTACCTCAAAGCGTTGCCCGTGGGGGAAATGGCCGGAGTCGTCCGGGTCGGGGAAGCGGCCGCCAACGTGCTCTTCGGCGAAACCGGCGCCGTACTGCTGTCGGCTGCCGTCATCGTGTCCATCGTCGGCGCGCTGAACGCCACCGTCCTGGTAGGACCCCGCGTCTATTTCGCCATGGCGAGAGACGGTTTGTTTTTCAGGCGTGCTGGATCGGTGCATCCCAGGTTCCGCACACCGGGGCAGGCCGTGGTGTTTCAGGCGGCCTGGGCGTGCGTGCTCACCCTCAGCGGCACCTTCGAAGACCTGATCACATTCGTCACCTTCGCCAATCTCATGCTGTGGATCGCCGGCGCCGCCGCTGTATTCACACTTCGAAGGAAACGTCCCGACCTGCCCAGGCCCTACCGTGCCTGGGGCTACCCGGTCGTCCCCCTGCTGTTCATCGCCGGTTCCGCCGGGATTCTTGCCAACATGCTCTTCGAGACGCCCGTCGAATCCATCGCGGGCCTCGCGCTGACCGCCCTGGGCATCCCCGCCTACCTGTTCCTGCGCCGTCGCACGACCGCGCCTTCAGCAACAGACAGCTAGACCGATCCGCCGATCAGGGTACGTAGACCAGTCCGCCCGCCGGGCCGAGGGGAATGCCCATCGCCATCCAGGCCACGAGAAGCAGCGTCCAGATCACCGCGAAAACGACGGTATAGGGAAGCATCGTGGAGATCAGCGTGCCCATGCCCCCCTTGGGCACGAACTGGCGCATGAATACCAGGATGATCACGAGGTAGGGGTTCAGGGGCGTGATGGTGTTGCTGACAGAGTCGCCGATCCGGTAGGCCGCCTGGGTCAACTCGGGACTGATGCCCACCATCATGAACATGGGAATGAAGATCGGCGCAAAGAGGGCGTACTTGGCGGACATGGAGCCGATAAGCAGGTTGAACATCATCGTGATGAGAATGAAGGCGATCATCAGCATCCACGCCGGCATCTGGGCCTGGCCGAGGGCCTGGCCGCCTGCCATCGCCAGCATCTGGCCGAGTCCCGAATACTGGAAGTAGGCGATGAACTGGGCGGCGAAGAAGGCCAGGACGATGATCGGGGCCATGGTGGCGATCGTTTCGATGAGCATCCGGGCCGCGTCCTTGTCGTTCTTGATGGCGCCTACCGATATCCCGTAAACGATACCGGGCAGGATGAAACAGAACAGCAACAGGGGCACGATGGCTTCCACCCACCGGTCGAACAGATTGCCGGTGCCGTGCAGCGGAGCGCCGGGCCACAAAATCATGAACACGATGGCCGAGAGTACTGCCAGGAACACCAGGGATGCACGGGCCATGCCCCGCTTCTCCACCGCGGTCAGGGCGTGTTCTTCCGGACCGGTGGACGACGCGGGTGCCGGTCCGCCTTCCTCGGGCGGCTTGTTCGAAAGTCGCCGCTCGACGAACCAGGCCGTGACGAGCCAGCCCGCCAGGGTCATGATCACCGTCGACACGATCATGAAATACCAGTTGCACGTGGCGGCGACCTGGTAAGCCGCGTCGATCGTCTGCGCCCCGGCCGTGGAAAGGCCGGCCAGCAACGGATCCAGGCCCGTCACGAAGAGGTTGGCGTTGAATCCCGCGGACACTCCTGCGAATACGGCGGCAAGGCCGGCCAGCGGCGACCGGCCGACCGCCTTGTACAGTGCGGCCGCAAGGGGTGGAAGTATGACGTATCCGGCGTCGAGCGTCATGGAAGACATGATGCCGATGAAGACCATGGCCGGAGTCAGCAACCGGACCGGAACCGCCAGCATGAACGCCTTGAGGAGGGCGCCGATCATGCCGGTCCGCTCCGCCACGCCGATACCCAGCATCCCGACCAGTACGACACCGAGCGGCGGGAATCGCATGAAGTTCTCCACCATGTTGCCCACGACCCAGAAGAGGCCGTCCCGGGTAAGCAGGCTGGTGGACGTGAAGGTCTTCTCGGTTTCGCGCCATTCCACGCCGGCCGAACCATCCTGCAGGACCACCTGTTCCGGCAGGCGCTGGACCACGGTCCACTGGCCACGGGCCGCGATGTCGGAGAGGACGATGATGAACAGCCCGCCGATCAGGAAGAGCGTTGCCGGATCGGGCAGGCGGTTTCCAACCCGTTCGATAGCGTCCAGGAACCCGCCGGAAGCCGCTGTGCCCGCGGGTACCGCGCTTTCGGGTGATGCACTCGCGGGTGCCGGTTGATGTTGGGCGGGTTGTTGCCGGCTGTCTTTATTCATGGCCCTTCCGTGGCGTGTCTTGTGGCGTGCGGCACCTTCGTCGCAAGAGGCACCGCCATCGCGGGAGGCACCGCCATCGCGGGAGGCACCGCCGTCGAGGGAGGCACCGCCGTCGAGGGAGGCACCGCCATCGTGGAGGTTCGGTCCGGTCTGCTCAGTGCGCGGCGCTCGAAGGCTTCGCCCTCAACAGGTCGTTCAGCGCAGTCTCCAGGTCCGCGTGCTCGTACTGGAATCCCACTTCCCGAAGCCTTTCGGGTTCAACGCGTGCGCTCGCGAGCAGCAGGTCGCTTCCCATCTGGCCGAACAACAGGCGGACGGCGAAGGCGGGTACCGTAAAAGGGGTCGGACGGCGCAGCACCCGGCCCAGTGTCCGGGTAAACTCTGCATTGGTAACGGGTTGGGGAGAAACCGCGTTGACGGGACCGGCCAGCCTATCCGATTCCAGGGCGCAACGTATTACGGCAACCAGGTCGTCCCGGGTGATCCAGCTCATGTACTGGCGCCCGTCTCCGACCTTTCCACCCAAGGCCAGGCGGAAGGGTGTACGCATGGCGGCCAGCGCGCCTCCCTCCGGGGTCAGCACCATGCCGATGCGCAGGTTCACGACCCGGATCCCGGCGTCCCGGACCGGTTCGGTCGCTGCTTCCCACTGCCTGCTGACCGCCGGCAGAAACCCGTTTCCCGGCGGCGACGCTTCCCCGAGTGGTTCGTCGCCGCGGTCGCCGTAATAACCGGTGGCCGAAGCGCACACCAGGACCGATGGCGGCGACGCCATCCCGGAGAGAAACACGCTCAGGTTGTGCGTGGGGTCGACACGGCTTTCCCGGATCCGGGCTTTCTTGGCCCCGGTCCAACGTCCCAGGATCGACTCGCCTGCCAGATGGACGACGGCGTCGATGGAACCCGATTCGTCCCAGTCAAAGCCGCCTTCCGAGGTGGACCAGTAGACCGCCCTGTCGCCGGCCAGGTCCCTGGACCGGACCAGGCGAAGGACGCGATGGCCCCACTGCTCGAGGCAGGGGATCAGCCGGCGGCCGATCAACCCGGATCCACCGCTAACGAGTATGGTCATAGTGTGGCGAAAGTTAAAACCGGGGCCGGACGGTGTCAAGGCCGGGACGACCACACGACATGTACGCCCAGTCGGTGCACAAGGGCTGTTCGCACGGCCTGGCGACCCGGCCTGCCGTACGTCCTCCGCGCCCGGGCTGACTGCCAGGTCTCCTTTGTCCGGCCTCCTCGCCCGGCCTCCTCGTCCGGCCTCCTCGCCCGGCTAATGTGGTTTGACTCGCTACGACGATTACCGTAGTATCCAGTTAGTGCGGTTGCGTTGCGTTCCGTGCCCGCCGCCCGTCGGCGCCATGGGCCGGCCACCCGTCGGCGCCATGGACCAGCCGCGCCTTGACGGGAAGGGAAACCTGGACTGGAGCGCCGAATTCCCATGCACGTCTACCGGTTGAAGCGCACACAGATGCTGCCCGTATCCCTGGATGTCGCCTGGGATTTCCTGTGCCGGCCCGAGCACCTGCGCGACCTGACCCCGCCTGGGGTCGGGCTGACCGTGACTTCGGATCTCCCGGCCCGGATGTACCCGGGTCTCATCATCACGTACCGGCTCGGACTCTACTCAATGTTATACTTTAACTGGGTCACGGAAATTACTCAGGCAGAACCACTTAGCTACTTTATCGATGAGCAGCGATCGGGTCCGTACAGGTTCTGGCACCACGAACACCGGCTGCGTTCCGTGGAAGGCGGCGTGGAAATGAATGACCTGATCCATTATGCCTTGCCATTTGGTGTGCTGGGCCGTATGGTACATGCGGCGATCGTGAAGAACCAGCTCAACGCCATTTTCGACTACCGGCGCGAAGCCCTCGCCGATAGATTCGGTCGTCCCGTTCGCTGAGGGTTCATTCGCACCCGACCACCAACAAAGACTGATTCTCTCCGCAAATCCCCGGCACCATGAACGACCTCATAATCGTACTTCTGCTGGTCGCGTTCAACGGCTTCTTCGTTGCCGCTGAATTCGCCCTGGTCAAGATCCGGATGGCCGAAATCGAGGTCATGGTCCAGGATGGAAGCAGAATTGCGCAGACCGTACGGAATATACTGCAGAATCTGGACACCTATCTTTCCTCGTGCCAGCTGGGGGTAACGCTTGGTAGCCTGGGCCTGGGATGGTTCAGCGAACGGACAGTAGCCGCGCTGCTCGAACCGCTCGTGCTGTCCCTGGGTTTTTCCGCGGCGACCGCCCATCTCATCGCGATCCCGCTCGCCCTCGTCGTGATGACCTTCCTGCTCATCACGGCCGGCGAGCTCGTTCCCAAGTTCGTCGCCCTGCAGAAGTACCGGCAGGTGGCGCTGGTCATCGGTATTCCCCTCGTCGTTTTCTACAGGGTGTTCAGGCCCTTCATCTGGCTGCTGAACGTAAGTGCGAATCTCATGCTCAGGTGCCTGGGTATCCGGGTGATAGACGCGCACGGCGAATCGTTCACCGAATCGGAACTGCGTATCGCCCTGGTCAGCATGGTGGCCGGGGGGCACGTTTCCCGGCGGGAACGCCGGATCATGGAAAACGTGCTCGACCTCGAGGAAAAGGTGGCCCGGCGCTACATGCTTCCCCGCAATCAGATCGTGTTCGTGAACCAGAACGACCCCACCGAAGAGAAACTGCGCGTCGTCGCCGAATCAGGACACACGCGCTTCCCGCTGTGTGACGAGGACCTGGACCAGATCATCGGGATCATTCACGTCAAGGACCTCATGAAGGGCCTTTACGACGAAGACCAGTTCGCCTCCCTGGAAAGTATCGCCCGCGAGCCGCTGTTCCTGCCCGAGACCATCCGCCTCGACGCACTGCTCCTGGAGTTCCAGCGGCGCAATTCCGTACTGGCCGTCCTGGTGGACGAGTTTGGAACGGTTTCCGGGATGATCACGCTGGAGAACGTACTGGAAGAACTGGTAGGCCCGATTCAGGATGAATTCGACAGCGAGGCGCCGCTCATCGTGCGGACGGGACCCCACCGGTTCGAGGTCGATGCCAGTTGCCCCGTCGACCAGGTCGTCCGCGCCTGCGGCCTGGAACTTCCCGACGAACTGACTTCGGATACCACGGGCGGGGTGATGACCGAACTGCTCGGGCACATCCCCAGGCAGGGGGAACAGGTCCGTGCCGGCACCCACCTGATGACGGCGCTGCGCGTGGAGCCGACCCGCATCCAGCGGCTCAGGATCGATCGCATGGCCGATATGCCCGATGTGGCGGAAGCGGATGCGGGAAACGGTCAAGGGTAGTCGCTACGCATCCTGACCGAGCCGGTTTGGGGCGGAAGCCTCGTCCAGTCTGATTCGCATGTCGTGGGGCAGCTTCCAACCCGCCCCGCCGCAAACCTCTTCCACGTGCTCCGGTAGATCCGGTCCCGTCATGGCGGCCGTCACTTCGGGATGGTCCAGGATCCATGCGAAGGCTACCTGCGCGGGGGTCCTGTCGAGTTCCTCGGCCACGTCGATCAACGTGGCGACGAGATGATCGACGGCCGGGGTCATGATCTTCTTGTACCGATCGATATCCTTCGCCCAGACCGAGCCCACGGGCGGATCCTCGCCCCGCCTGCACCGGCCCGTAAGCAGGCCGACGGCGATGGGGCTGTAGGTCATCATCCCCAGTCCATGCCGACGGCACCGGTCGAGCAGTTCGGTCTCCACGCCGGACCGATGGATCAGGTTGTACTGGTTTTGCAGGCATGCCGGCGTCGCGAATCCGCGCCTGTCGGCCACCCACAGCGCTTCGACGACCTGGGCGGCCGTGTAGTTGCACATGCCGACATACCGGGCCTTGCCCTGCCTTACCACGTCGTTCATGGCGTCCAGGGTCTCTTCCAGGGGCGTATCGTGATCGAAGTGGTGCAGGAGATAGAGATCTATATGATCCAGTCCCAGGCGGATCAGCGAACGGTCGATCTCCCGCATGATATGATAGCGGGAGGTGCCCTTGTCGTTCGGCCCCGGGCCGATCTCGCTCCAGACCTTGCTGGTGATTACCAGGTTGTCCCGCTTGTCCTTCATGGCGGCCAGGGCCTTGCCCAGCACTTCCTCACACCGGCCGCCGAAGTAGAAGTTCGCGCAGTCGATGAAATTGATCCCGAGATCCACCGCCGTTTCGATCGTGCGTATGCAGGTTTTCTCGTCCGTCCGGCCGGCCCAGAAGCCCCGGAACGCCGTACCGAGACAGATAGGGGACACACGCACGCCGTAGCGACCAAGTTGCCGGTATTCCATGTGATCCTCTCAGATTGCGGACGCGGCTAAAGGCTGAAGGCCGGAACCGACCCGGTCGCACCGCGGTCGTATATGTCGCTGGAATGAAACGGTATGGCAATGTAGCATCTCGCCGGTAATTACAAAGCACATTCTGTCGCACGTCGCATGATCACCTTGACAGGAACCCGGGACGGCGTATCTATGGCAGTGATACGTTTTCGGATTTCCGCCCGGACGAATCTCCACCGGGTTCGATTTCCGCCGGTTTCCTGGCGAGCTGCCACCAGATCATGACTGAAACCGAATCGAAAACCCCATCTCCCATCGGTCTCATCGACTGCGACCTGCACCACGGTGTCGTGGAAATCGAAGATCTATTTCCCTACCTCCCTGGTCATTACGTGGAGTACGTGAAGGACTTTGGGTCCATGATGCCCGGCCTTGTCTATACCAATCTCCCGAAGGGCGGCTGCCGGGCCGAACTCTGGGAGCACACCGAAACCCATCCCAGCAGCAACATCGAACTGGCCCGCAAGCACCATCTCGACGAATACAACATCGACGTCGCCCTGTTGACGGGGGTAACGGTGTACGGAGCGGCGGTGCACCCGGACGCCGACTTCGGCGCCGCCATGTGCCGGGCCTTCAATGACTGGACCCTGGAGACCTGGATCAAGGCGGACGGCCGATTCCGCGCATCGGTGGCCATAGCGCCGTCCGACCCGAAGCAGGCGGCCGCGGAGATCCGGCGGATCGGCGACAGGCCCGAGGTGCTCCAGGTCATCATGCCCGCCGGGGGCCGCATGCCTTTCGGGAACCGGTTCTACGACCCGATTTACGAAGCGGCGGAGGAATGCCGGCTTCCCATGTGCGTGCACTTCGGCGTGGAGGGCGCCGGTTTTGCCAATGCGCCTACGGCCGCCGGTTATCCCTCCTATTACCTGGAAATGCGCATGGCCCGGCCCCAGATCGCCATGGCGCACGTCTCGAGCCTGATCTGCGAAGGTACCTTCGAGAAATTCCCCGGCCTGAGATTCCTCTTCATCGAACACGATACCTTCTGGGTACCGGGACTGATGTGGCACATGGATGCCGACTGGAAGGCGGTCCGCGACTACACGCCCTGGGTCAGGAAGCCTCCGAGCGAGTATATCCGGGACCACGTCCGGTTCGGATGCCAGCCCATGGAGCAGCCGCCGACCCGCAAGGACCTCAGGACCTTCCTCGACTGGCTGCACGCGGACGAAATCCTCGTGTACGCGAGCGACTATCCCCACTGGGACTGGGAATCGCCGGATGCGGTACTGCCCGGCGTGGATGCCGGACTGAAGCGGCGTGTGTTCGTGGAGACGGCGCGGGAGTTGTACGGCCTGGACGAACACGGGAATCCCTGCTAATGAGCCGCCGATACGTGGTATCTGCCGTGGAAGACCTTCTGCCGGGTGAGCGGCGTATCGTGCCCGCGGACGGGCGCGGCGGGATCGGCGTGTTCAATGTCGGCGGCCGATTCTACGCCCTGCGGAACCGTTGTCCGCACAAGGGCGGTCCGCTCTGTCTCGGCCGACTGCGGCCCCATGTGACAGCGGATGAGGTTTACTCGGTCGAACATTGCGAGAAGCAGGTCCTGAAGTGCGCCTGGCACCAGTGGGAATTCGACCTCGCCACCGGCCAGGCGCTCTACGATCCTGCGCTGCGGGTCAAGACCTACCGGGTGGAGATCGAAGCGGATCAAGTGGTCCTGTACCTGGATGGACCGGTATCCATAGCGAAGGAAGAAGGGGAGATTTCATGAGTGTCCGGTTCGCCATTGCGTTCCTCTCCGCGGTGATGATCGCCGGCACGGCCGCATTGGCCTGGCCGGACGCGGATCCACCCGCGACCTACACCAACTCCATCGGCATTCCGCTGCCGCCCGACGCGGCCCCGCCCGAGTACCAGGTCTTCACCAGTTTCAAGGCCGAGGACCGCTACCTGGACCTGGCCGTCTCCCACTACCAGGTGATCGGCCATGATTACGCCCTGGTCAACGAACCGCTGGTGCGCATGGACCGGAACTACAACCTGCTGCCGGCCGCCGCGACGCGCTGGGAGGTGTCCGGGGACGGGCTCACCTGGACGTTTCACCTGCAACCCGACCTGATCTTCGCCGACGGTCATCCCCTTACGGCCCACGACTTCGAGGACACCTTCAAACGGTGGGCGGATCCGGCCACGGGATTCGATTTCGAATGGTTCTACCGGTCGATCAGGAACTGGGGCGAAGTCGTCGCCGCCAGAATGCCCCTCGACTCCCTGGGCGTCACGGCGATGGACGATCACACGATCGCTTTTGCAACCGACGAACCCACGCCCTACCTGCCCCTGATCCTGACCTTCAGCTGGGTAACGCCCACCCACCTGTTCGAGAAGTACGGTCCGGGCTGGTCGACGAGACCGGAAACGCTGCTGGGCAGCGGCCCCTTCAGGCTGGAGGAATGGTCGAAACTGGACCGGATCGTGCTGACGCCGAATCCCCACTACCGGGGACCCCACAAGCCCTACCTCGAAAAAGTGGTCTCAAAGCTCTTCAACGCCGCGGTTCTCCCGCCGATGCTGTCGTCCTATGAGGCGGGTGCGGTGGACCTGGCTATCCTGACGAACCAGGCGGAAATCAACCGTGTAAAGCAAGATGCCCGGCTCAGGGACCAGCTCGTCACCTATTCGGCCTTCGGGACCACCTACCTGATGATGGACACTTTCAAGCCCCCTTTCGACGATCTCCGGGTGCGGCAGGCGTTCAGCCACGCCATCGATACCGAAGCGCTGGTCGAGTCCGCCCTCCAGGGCGTCGCCGTTCCCGCGGTGTCCATGTTGCCCGACGGGTTTCCCGCGGCAAACACCCGGGAACTCGCGCCCGTTCAGCGATACGATCCCGACCTGGCACGCCGGCTGCTCGCGGAAGCCGGCTATCCGGACGGCAGAGGGTTCCCCCAAACCGTAATGTGGATGAGGGGGACCAATCTACAGGGGGGCCAGGCGCCCCAGGCGGTACAGGCCATGCTCAAGCGCAATCTGAACCTGGATATCGGCGTGCAGAACACGGAGGCCAAACTGTTCATGGAAACCATGTACCAGGGAAACATTGCCTTCGCCATGATCCCCTACGGTTACGACTACATGGATCCAAGCAACCTGCTCGGCATCTGGCTTTCCACGGGCCGCCATGCCTGGTACAGCCAGCGATTCGAATCCGTTATGTCGGAGGCCAATCATCTGATCGGCGACCCGGAAAGACGTATTGCGCTATACGAGGAGGCCGAACGCATCGTGGTCGAGGACGTGGCCGGCGTGTTCCTGTGGCACAGTCAGCACAACGAACTGTGGAAGCCTTATCTTCGCACTGAGGCTCTCGAGCAGAACGAGCGGGGTGGTTACGCGATACGCCGCGACAAGCATCTCAACCTGTCGACGACGCTTTACGTCACGGAGGAGGTCACGAGGGACGGGTCATACGAGGATCGAGACGAGGGTTTCTGGGACTGGCTCTTCGGATCCAGGCGTTGAAGACCTCCGAACGTTCGAGAACATCCTGTGCGGCGGCTACGCCCGCGCCTTTCTCCACTTCCCATCCCATCTTGTCAAGGGTCTGCTCCAGCGCCGATATCGTCCGCAGCACGTGCTCCGGAACGGCCATGAAGCCCATGGTCCCGATCCGGGCGAGGCTGCTGATCGCGATACCGTGCTCTTCAAAGAGGATCCGGTTCAACTCGGCCGCATCCAGATGGTCCGGTAACACGATGCGGGTCGCCACGGGCGCGGCCGACGCTTCGGTTTCGGCCAAGATGCCGAGACCCATGGCCCGCAGTGCTGCGTGGACCGCCCTCGACGCGACGTACTGGCGGCGGTAGACCTGGTCCGGCCCCTCGTCCATGATGGCCTTCAGCGAGGCGTGCAGCCCCGCGACCAGGGTGTATGACGCGTGGGGGCCGTGGACGGGCCAGTCCCGCGGATGAGGTTTTTTTGCCCGGGGAACGCTCCCCTCTTCAAGCGAATTGTACCCCATCGCGGCACCTCCCTCCATGCCGTAGCGCCGCCAGGAATGGAGATCGAGACACATGGCCCGCGGCGCGTTCCTCAGGTTTTCGATCTTGTCCCACGCCTTTTCGCTGGCCACCACGATCGCCAGGCCCTGGGGTGCGTTCAGGCACTTCTGGGGCGTGGTGACGAGCAGATCGATGCCCCAGTCGTCGACGCGCACCTCGACCCCACCGAAGGACGACACGCAGTCCACCATATAGATCACGTGGGGAAACTCGTCCTTCAGCATTCGTCCAATGGACTCGATAGGATTCAAAGTACCGGTCGTGGTCTCACAGTGGACCAGTGCGACCTGTCTGATTTCCGGGTCGTCAAGCAGTCGGGCGCGGATCGTTTCCGGGTCGACTGACTGCCCTTCCTCGAGTGCGACCTCGGCCGTATCCCCGCCCGCGAACCTGGACAGTTCCGTCAGCAGCCGGCCGAAGACGCCGGTCTGGACGGTCAGCACGCGGTCTCCGGGCTCCACGGTACCGAGCATGGCCGCTTCCAGACCGTACACGGCGGATCCCGGTATGAGCATGGGGCCGTTTTCGGTATGCATCAGCTGCTTGAGCATGAGGCACGTTTCTTTTTCGACCTTGGGATAATGGGCATAATAGACTGGCTCCACGAGCTGCTTCCCGATGGCCGCGAGACAGGCAGGCGAGAGGGGCGTCTGCCCGCAACTCATGTTGATGCGCTGTTCCGCGGGAATGGCAGGTTTTTCACCAGTCATGACGCGCCTCCCTGTCCGTCTTCAACGTTCACTGATGTAGACTTCGGTCCACAGTAGGCTTCCCACCGTCCCGTCGGGCTGCCTGGAGTACCCCTTCAACCAGGGCTTGCGCAGGCCGTAACCGATGGGATGATAGACGAATGCCCCGCCGAAGTCGGACACCAGGATACGTTCGGCGTCCTTATATATCCCCGTGCGCCGTGCGGGGTCGGATTCCCCGACCGCCCGGTCCACGAGATTGTCGAAGTCGGGATGGGTCCAGTCCTGTCGCTGCGCCCCCCGCGGCCTGGAATGCCAGGTCATGTCCAGCATGTTCCTCGGATCCAGGTAGTCTGCCCCCCAGGCGATGAATCCGAGAGGAATCTGCCAGTCGAACAAAGCGCTCATGTAGGAACCCATATCGGCGCTGCGAAAGGTGATGTCCACCCCGAGATGGTTCCTCACCATGCCCTGGACCGCCTCGGCAATACGGCGGGTAATGGGGTTGGGCGCCCTCAACCACGTCTCTACGGTCGGGAAGCCCCGTCCGCTCGGATAGCCGGCCTCCGCCATGAGCGCCCTGGCCCGTTCCGGGTCATATCCCTGTATCGGCTCGTACTCGGGTCCCGCGTAGGCGTCGAATCCCGGCGGAATCATGGAATAGGCCGGGATGCCGGCGCCCTGGAGAATCACGCGGCAGATCGACTCGCGGTCGATGACCCGGGCAAAGGCTTCACGGACGCGGACATCGTCAAAGGGGGGTTCCCGGGTCCTGAAAATAAAGTACCAGGTCTGGTAACTCGGCGAACGGACGATCTCCTTGCTGAGCCGGGGATCGTCCTGGATGCGGCGCAGTTCCGCCAGGTCGACCGCTTCCATGTCTACTTCGTCGTTTTCGTAGGGCAGGATGTTGGCTGCCGCGGGCTCCCGGAACAACTGGACAACCTGTTCCAGGAAGGGCTTGTGCGGACCGTTGTACATGGGATCCGGCACGTACTTGATATGGCTCCCGGAGACCCACTCGGACAGTTTAAAGCCGCTGTTGGTGACGATTTTGCCCTGCTCGGTCCATTTGCGGCCGTACTTTTCAATCGCCCATCGAGGCGCAGGGAAGGTGTCCGGGAACGATATGATGTGCAGGAGGTAGGGCGTTGGCTGTTCGGTTTCGATGACCAGGGTCAGGTCGTCCAGCGCGCGGACGCCCAGTGTTGTGACATCGTCTATCAGCCCCTGGTTGATCGCGCGGGCGTTCTTGAAGTCGTAGTAGAAATTCGCGTAGATGTTCGCCGATGCGGGATCGATGTTCCGCCGGAACGTGTACACGAAATCGTGGGCGGTGACCGGTCGTCCGTCGCTCCACCGGGCTCCGGGCCGCAGGTAGAAGGTCCAGGTCAGGCCGTCCTCGGATCGCTCGTACCGCTCGGCCGCCCCCGGAACGGGCCGCATGAATTCATCGCGCCACATCAGCGTTTCGAAGGGTCTCATGACCAACCCCTCGTCGTCGTAAGGATGGATGCCGGAGTCGATGCTGCGCGGCTCCATGTTCATCACGCGAATGACCTGCTGCGACAGGGAAGCGGCATCGGGAGGCATGACCTTGCCCACCGAATTCGTGCGCGGTTGCTGGCCAGGCTGGCCGGGCTGGCCAGGCTGGCCGGGCTGGCCAGGCTGGCCGGAAGATACGGAGACGACGGCCAGGGTCGCCAGGCCGGCGAACAGGGAGAACAGTATACGTGCCGGACGCATGGGACGCCTCCGGATTCACGAGGGCAGGGATGTACGACAGAAATGAAGGAAAGGATGCCGAAGCGCGGATTCGAACCGCGACGGGATTTCTCCCACTGCCCCCTCAAGACAGCGTGTCTACCAATTCCACCACTTCGGCGTCATGACGACCGGCCGGCGGCTGGATCGCCTTACTATAGTCGATGGACTAAGGCGTGGACCCTGGATCCCCGGGCGCGGGGGGCAGGCCCGATCCAGCGTCGGGCAATCCCTGGGCGGGGGACGTCTGCTGGTTTCTCAGGGCTTCTTCCTGGATGATGCTTCGCGTGCCCTGCACGTCGTCGGGGATCAGGTTCAGACCGATGACGATCAGCATGTAAAGCGTCGCCAGCACGGTGGTCACCTTGCCCAGGAAAGTCGCGGCGCCCCGGCCGCCGAACATCTGGCCGGCCATGCCGCCACCGGAAGGTCCGCCCGCGCCGAAAGCGCTGGACAGGCCGCCGCCCTTTCCCGACTGCAACAGGACGGACAGGATCAGAACGAGACAGACCAGCACATGTACTGCAACCACGGTGGTAAACACGGTATGTATCCTTCGATTGACGACCGGCGGCCGGTCAGGTTCCGCTAGCCGCCATTGATTTCCAGTCCGGCCCGGACAATGGCCTCGAACGAGGCGGCGTCCAGGCTGGCACCACCCACGAGCGCTCCGTCGATGTTCGGCCGGTTCATCAACTCGCCCGCGTTTTCAGGTTTGACGCTGCCCCCGTACTGGATTCGGATCCGGTCGGCGAAGTCGTCGTCAAACAGATCCGCGATCTCCTTCCTCAGGTGACCGTGCACGTGGTCCGCCTGCTCGGGAGTAGCTACCCTGCCGGTCCCGATCGCCCAGACCGGTTCGTAAGCCAGGACAAGACCATCGGCCGACCCGGGATCCGTTCCTGACAGACCCGCTCGAACCTGTTCGGAGACAACCTCCTCGGTACGGCCGGCTTCCCGGTCCTCAAGCGTCTCGCCGACGCAGACGATCGGGGTGAGACCCGCTGAAATCGCAGATCTCACTTTGCCGTTGACAGACGCGTTCGTTTCACCAAAATACGTCCGTCTTTCGGAGTGCCCCAATATAACGTACCTGCACCCCGAAGTCAACACCATTCTGGCCGACACTTCCCCCGTGTACGCGCCTTCAGGGGCATCGTGCATGTGCTGGGCGCCCAGCGAGATGGAACTGCCGGACAGCTGCGTGGCCGCCACGGTCAGATGGGTGAAAGGCGGGCACAATACCAGGTCCGCGTCCAGGGCGAGCGATTCCGTGCGTTCGATCACCTCGGCGACGAGCGAAGCGCCTTCGACCAGGTCGGTATGCATTTTCCAATTGCCGGCGATGATCAACCGGCGCGCCGTCGTTTTCACAACCACTCCGTTGGCAGACTAACCGAAGAATACCTGGGCAATGTCATACAACTCCATGTCGACCGTGCGGATCCGGCCGGTCACTTCGGACAACGGCACGCTCTCGATCCTCGAGCCCTTCAACGCCACCATCTTGCCGAAATCCCCGTCGTGCACCAGGTCCGCCGCGGTCACGCCGTACCTCGTCGCCAGGACGCGGTCGTAGGGCGTAGGCGATCCTCCACGCTGAATGTACCCCAGGATGGTCACCCTGGTTTCTATGCCCGCCCGTCGTTCGATCTCGGCGCCGACTATTTCACCGATGCCGCCCAATCGAACGTGACCGAATTCATCGACCTGGTCATCCTGGGTCACCTGGCCCGGGGTGTCCTTCATGGTGAATCCTTCGGCGACCACGACGAGGCTGAACGTCTTGCCCCGGTCGATGCGCTGTTTGACGAGCGCGCAAACCACGTCCAGGTCCATGGGCACCTCCGGGATCAGGATGCAGTCCGCCCCGCCGGCGATCCCCGACTTGATGGCGATCCACCCCGTATGCCGGCCCATCACCTCGATGACCATCACCCGGTGATGGGACTCCGCGGTGGTGTGCAGGCGGTCGATGGCGTCGGTGGCGATTGTGACCGCCGTATCGAAGCCGAAAGTCATGTCCGTCCCGACGATATCATTGTCGATCGTCTTTGGCAGGCCCACCATTGGAATGCCGGCTTCGTTCAACGCGGCCGCGGCGCCCAGGGTGTCCTCGCCGCCGATGGCGACGACCGCATCCAGGTTTAGATCCCGTACGTTGTCCTTGATCCGTTCAATGTTGCCTTCGTCCTTCATCGGGTTGGTCCTGGAAGTGCCCAGGATGGTTCCGCCCCGGTGCAGTATGCCGGATACGGAGACCAGGCTGAGTGGACTGGTATCGTTGTTGATCAATCCGGCCCATCCATTGCGTATTCCGAGAACCGTCGAGCCATAAGACTTGATCGAGCGCCTGGTTACCGCCCGGATCGCGGCGTTCAAACCCGGGCAATCACCGCCGCCCGTCAGGATACCGATATGCATCAGATGTCTTCTCTCCCGCGTACAGGTGATACAAAGGGGCCGGGCTGCCCGCCGTGTCAGGTCACCCAGGGCGCCAGCGATGAGTCGAAAAGCCTCAGGTGCGCGCGACGGTCAGGGCAAACACCCTGCCGGCGCCCGCCTGGAGCAGGGCCCGGGCACAGCTGTTAATCGTTGCCCCCGTTGTGAATATGTCGTCGAGCAGCGATACCGTGGCGCCGCGCACCGCATCGGGCCGGACCACTTCGAACACCCCCTCGACATTTGCCATCCGCGCTTCGGGACTCAGCGAAGTCTGCGTCGGTGTGTTCCGGTTTCGCCCAAGCACGTTTTCCAGCACCGGAATGCCCGTTACGTCGGATAGGCCCCGGGCGATGCACGTACTCTGGTTGTAGCCCCTTTCCCGCCTTCTGAGCGGATGCAGGGGGACGGGCAAAACGCCCGTAATATGCGGTATCCCGGGGGCCTGTTCAACCCTTTTTGCCAGCAGGGACCCCAGGAACCGGCCGATCCCGGGTCGGTTCCGGTACTTGAGCAGGTGGATGAGATCCTGAAGCGGCCGGTTGAACAGGAACGCGGAAAACGCGCCGTCGAAATAGAATGTGCGGCCCGTGCAGGCCGGACACGAGGCTACCGGGGTGGCCAGCGGATGGCCGCATCGTTCGCAGTACGGCGCATCGATCGAAAGCAGGCCCAATCCACAATCGACACAGAGGGCGCTGCGTTCGTCGAAGATCCGGGCCTTGCAGAGGACGCAGCACGGGGGATATACCATGTCGAGGGCCGTGCGGCCTGCCGTGCGTAACGTTTGGGTAAACAGAACCATAGACATCAATCAGATCGGCTCGAACCTTGACAGGAACGATCGGCACTCACGAGCGGGCACGCACTGAAACCACCGGAAAGGCCGGACTGGCTGGACAGGCCGGACAGGCCGGACAGGACCATGCCCCGGAGTCCGGCAGTCCCCTTCTTCCTAATCGTCGAAAAAAGACGGGGTATTGTTCGAATTTTAAGTGTAAAAGGTAGGAAGCGTACGTCAGGCACTGGCACGGCCGCCGTGCTCAGTACCATTACGCACGGCCGCCGTGCTCAGTACCATTACGCACGGCCGCCGCGCACGGAACCATTACCCGCGACGGGACCGGTTTCGCGGCGAGCGTTGCCGCGCACGGGTCCTGGTCCATCCAAGTAGGAGGAGTCCCAGGCCGATCAGTACGAGGCTGATCCCCTGGTTTACGGACAGGGCCACCCCGCCCAGGCTGCCCAGGGTCATGCTCGATTCATAGTATCTGAAGAGATCGACGAAGAACCGGGTGATGGGTTCGGCGATCAGCAGCACGGCGAAGAGGAATCCGTCGTATCTCGGCCTGCGGTCCAGCCACATCAACAGGCCGAAAAGACCGAAGCCCAGCGCCGCGTTGTAAAGCTGGGCCGGATGCAGGGGTACGTCCGGGTAGAACGAGCCTGCCGCGCTGAACGCCGGGAAGACCACCCCCAGGGCGGACTCGGTGGGCAGTCCGAAGCAGCAGCCGTTCATGTAACAGCCGACGCGGCTCACGCCGATGCCGAGCGCGATACTCGGCGCGAAGGCGTCGCAGGCCTTCCATATGGACAGCCGGTTCACGCGAAGGTAGAGGATGGATACCAGGACTGCCGCGATGAACCCGCCGTACATGGTCAGGCCGGTCAGGCCGATCGAACCGGAGCTTTGAAAGGGACTGATGATGTCGAGGGGGTTCGCGCTGAACTCGTTCCAGTGGGGTATGACGTACATGATCCTGGCGCCGACGATGCCCGCGAGCATGATGAGCAGGCTCATGTTGATCATCTGGTTCTGGTTCAGGCCGCGCGCCCTGGACCGCCTCAGCGCCAGAAGAATCCCCGCGATGAATGAAACGGCCAGCAACAGGCCATAGGTGCGTACGGTGAACGGACCGATCTCAAAAAGGATGGGATGCATGGACTTTCCTCGTTCGCGGCGGCAGCCGGCATTCAGGCGTGAAACCGCATTCAGTAGTCAAATCGATGGCGCCATACGTTCAGCAGCAGGCCGCACAGGATCAGGCTGGTCATCAGAAAGGAGCCGCCGTAGCTGAGAAAGGGCAGGGGTACGCCGGCGATCGGCAGCACACCGACGGCCATCCCCACGTTCATGATCACGTGAAAAACGAAGACGGATACGCAGCCGGCCGCGAGCAGGCTCTGGTACCGGCTTTTAACGTTCATCGCGATGTAGATCCCGATGAGTATGAAGACGTAGTACAGGACGAGGACGGCCATAGAGCCGGCGAACCCGAATTCCTCGGCGATGACCGAGAAGATGAAGTCCGTGTGCTGTTCGGGCAGGAACGCAAGGCTGGTCTGGGACCCCTGCAGAAACCCGCGCCCGAGCAGTCCGCCCGATCCGATGGCGATCTTGGACTGGATGATCTGGTACCCCGCGCCCTTCGGATCTACCTGGGGATTCAGAAAGGTCTCGACGCGTTGTTGCTGATAGTCGTGCAGCGAATCCCACAGGGGCTCCGCACCCAGGCCCACGGCCAGATGCGTGACGGTGAGGAATATGATGACGAACCGAGGCGGCCACTTCAGGTACATGATGCCCGCCACGATCAGTATGAATACGGACCAGATGACCCAGTCGAACCCGCTCACGACGCCGATCACGACGCCGATCAGGGGGGATACCATGAGCAGCAGCTGGAGGACGCTCAATCCCGCCCAGAGCAGCACGCCGCAGAAGATCGCCCCGAAGACGATGGAGGTGCCCAGGTCGGGCTGGGACAGGATGAGAAAAACGGGCAACGCCACGATCACGCCGCAGGTAGCCATGACCGAGGGCCGGTGTATGTTGGTCCGCAACTGGGAAAGATACTGCGCGAGCGCCATGATAACGGCGATCTTCGCCAGTTCGGAAGGTTGAATGCCGATGAAGCCGAGTCTGATCCAACGGCTGGACCCCTTGACGGTTTCGGAGGCCAGTACGGCGACCAGCAGGATCATCACCACGACGAAAACGGGAATAGTCATGGCCTGGAGGAAACGAATGGGCAGCACCGACGTGATGTACATCACCCCGATGCCGGCCACGAACCACATGGACTGCAGCATGTAACGGGACGTACCCAGGCCGGTCTCGTCCCGCGTGGCGCTGTAGATCACGATGATGCCGATCACGGACAACAGTATGGAGATGATGACAAGCGTGCGGCTTAAATGGGTTTCCATGTTTTATAAGGCGTACTCCCGGGGCCCAAGGGCGCTAATGCGAGGCTTCTTCCGTGTATCCGGCGTCGATCACACCGGCGACAGGTACCGGTTCGAGCGAAAGCCAGGTGTCGACAACCTGGCGTACGACCGGCACGGCAGCACCCGACGGCGCATTCTCCATGATCGCCGCGACGGCGATACGCGGTGATTCAGCCGGAGCATACGCGACAAACCAGGAATGACTGTCGCCGTGCGGGTTTTCGGCCGTGCCCGTCTTGCCCGCCAGTTGCGCGTAGGGCAGTCGCGCCGACCGCGCGGTCCCCTCATTGACCACGCTTATCAGGGATTCCCGGATCAGGTGCAGCGTCTCCGGGGAAACGGACAGCGTGTCCCTGATGCTCGATTCGCCGGATTCCACAGTTTCTCCGCCGGCGGACTCCACCCGGTCGAGTATGTAGGGCCGGTAAAGCGTGCCTCCGTTTGCCACCGCGGCGGTCAACATCGCCATCTGCAGCGGCGTGACGAGCAGTTCGCCCTGACCGATCGCCAGGTTCAGAATCTTTCCGGGCGTCCATACGCGGTTTTCCGCAGGATCGTAGTAGTCTGTGTCCGGAACCAGGCCGCCCTGTTCGTCGCCCACGTCGAAACCGGTAGGCGTTCCCAGGCCAAAGCCCCGGGCGTACCGGCTCCAGCGTTCCAGTCCCAGCTGGTGTCCCACCTGGTAGAAATAGACGTCGCAGGACCGGGCCATGGCGTCCCTGAACGGCAAGGAACCGTGACCGGCGGTCCAGCACCCCGCCCAGCGGTTTCCGAACTGGTAGCCGTGATTGCAGGGGCGGAGAAGCGTTGACGGCGTGACCACGTGCTCGTCCAGCGCTGCGGAGGCCGTTACGATCTTCATCGTGGAAGCCGGCGGATACTGCCCGTCCAGGGTCCGGTCCAACAGGGGCTTCATGGGATGGTTGGCAAGCGAATCCCACGTCTCCTGGGGAATCCGCTCCGTAAACAGGTTAGGGTCGAATCCGGGCCTGCTGACGATTGCGATGACCGCGCCGGTCATGGGATCCACCGCCACCAGCGCACCGGCCAGGCTATCGGGAATCGCCTCTTCGGCGACAGCCTGAACCCGGGTGTCCAGCGTCAGATAGATGTTGTTTCCCGATTCCGGCAGCAGGGCCGGCATGCCGGGCAACGGACCGAGTTCCTGCCCGCGCGCGTTCACTTCCATGAATTCCAGGCCGTTCTGTCCGCGAAGGTGATGCTCGAAGGCCTTTTCCACCCCCATTTTGCCGATGATATCCCCGGAACGATAGCCTTCTTCGCTCCGTCCCTCGAGTTCCTGTTGGCTGATCTCGGAAACGTAACCGAGCACGTGGCTCGCCAGCGTGCCCGTGCCGTACATCCGGCCATGAGTGATCTGAACGAGTACGCCGGGCAGGTCCGGAAGATGTTCTTCGACCCGGCACGCGATTTCATAGGAAACGTTTCGCTGGACCGGTATGGGATTAAACTGATTCACCGCCGGATCGCGGAGACGCATTCGGATGGCCCGGGCTTCCCGCCCGGTGAGTTCCCCCAGGTAGTCCACGGTCTCGTCGGAGGTCTCGAAAGGGGCGGCGGCGATGGTATAGGATGGCCTGTTCTCCGCCAGGACGACCCCGTTGCGGTCCATGATCAGTCCACGCAACGCCTCGATCACGACGGGACGGATACGGTTCCGTTCCGAATGCGCCCGGTACTCCTCGCCGGAAATGACCTGGAAATAAAACAGGCGAACGGCCAGCAGCAGAAAGAGCGCGGTCACGATGCCGATGAACAGGTATAACTGGCCCCTGTGGGTGGGGCTGTCATTCTGGGAAAAGCCAACGGACATTGAACTGTCCCTGTCGATAGGTCAATCCGATGATCAGCAGGAGCGCAACGGAGATCGTGTAGAGCATCGTGAGCAGCGAAACCGTTCCCAGCATGTAAACCGATTCGACCAGTTGGAAACGGGTAAACACCAGCCAGTATATGGCGGAATGGACGAAGCTGGCGGCCAGCAGCGTGAGCAGCAGGGTGGAGAGGCTGTCCCGGTAAAGCGTGTTTCCGGCAATGCCCACACCGTACGCGACCAGCGTATTGCACAAGGCGTTGAGTCCCAGTTGCTCAGGCGAGCCGTTGAAATCCTCCAGCAGCCCGACGCTGAAGCCCAGGATGGTCCCCGCGAAGGCCCCCGATCCCATCGCGCCGTAGATCAGCATCATCAGAACGAAATCGGGCCGGATTCCCCGAATGGCGATCTCGTGTCCCCAGGTGCTGTCGACCACAAACGCCAGGAACAGCAGGATAACGTGTTTTAGACGCATGGGAAAACCGGGTCATTTAACCGGCCTGGATTCACCGAAGTCACTGGGCCAGGAGCGAATCTTCCGCGGCAGGCGTTTCCTCACCCGCGATTACGAACACCTCCTCCAGGCGGTTAAGTTCCACCGCGGGCGTAATCGAAACCTGCTTGAACAGGTTCCGGCTATCCAGCGCGATCTGGCCGATGCTGCCCACAGGCAATCCGGACGGGAAGGTCTCCCCCAGGCCCGACGTCACCACGCGGTCGCCTATGCGGACATCGGCCCTGAGGGGCAACTGCATGTACAACGCATCATTTACATACCGGATGATCCCCTGTTCCCTGCTTCGCTGGACCAGACCGCTGATCCGAGAGTTCCTGTTGGTCAGCAGCTGGACGTAGGACGAAGTCAGGCCGACTTCGATAATTCGACCGAGGACGCCGTCTTCCATGACTACGGCCATGTACTTCCGGATCTGCTCGGAACGGCCGACGTCGATGACGATGGTGTTCAGTCGCTGGTCCGTGTTCCAGCCAATAACTTCGGCGGGAACGTAGGTGAACCTGTTTTTCTCCTTCAGGCTGAGCAACCCGCGCAACCGCTGGTTCTCGTATCTGCGTTCCTCGAAGTCGGCCGCCTGCAACTGCATCTGGACGAGTTTCTGACGCAGAAGCTGGTTCTCGGATTTGAGATTGAAATAGGCAGGGATGAAGGCGAACGCTTCCTGGAACGGCGTCAGTACCGTCAGCCAGACAATACGCGTGATACCGACCTGTCGCTGCGGGGCCGCCGTCAGCAGCAGGATCGAGATGATCATGGCAAGGACGAAAGCGGTGTACTGGCGATGGTGGTAGAGAATGTAAAAGAACCGGAACATGCTAATCTTTCAGGACGCTCAGCATCGTCTCGAAAGCGGCGAAATTCTCGATGATCTTTCCCGCTCCCCGGACTACCGAGGTCATGGGCTCGTCGTCGAGCCTTACCGGCAGCTTCGTCTCCTTCGTGATTTGCCTGTCCAGGCCAGGCAGCCGGGACCCGCCGCCGCTGATGATGATCCCGCGATCGATGATATCGGCCGCGAGTTCCGCCGGCGTCAATTCCAGGGTTTGCCTCACCGCCATGATCACGCCGTCGAGCGGTTGAGAAAGTACCCTGCGGATCGCCAGGGAATCGACCACGACCGAACGTGGAATCCGGTCGATCAGGTCGAGCCCCTTTACCGTCATTTCCAGTTCCCGGTCGAACACGGGATAAGCCGAGCCGAGTTTCCACTTGATCTGTTCGGCCATGTTGAAACCGATTTGAAGGTTGCAGTCGTTCTTCATGTGGTTGATGATGGCCTCGTCCATTTCATCGCCGCCGATGCGTACCGACTTCGCCGTCACGATGCCGCCCAGGGAAATCACGGCGATCTCCGAGGTCCCGCCGCCGATGTCGATGATCATGCTCCCCACCGGCTCTTCCACGGGCAGGGAACAGCCGATGGCGGCCGCCATGGGTTCGGAGATCAGCATCACTTCCTTGGCGCCGGCCCGCTCCGCCGAATCCCGGACCGCCCTCATCTCGACGTCGGTCACCCCCGAGGGGATACAAGCCACGACGCGCGGCCGAATGAAGAACGAATTCTTGAGCACCTTGCGGATGAAGTACCGTATCATGGCTTCGGTGTATTCAAAGTCGGCGATCACGCCGTCGCGCAACGGCCGGTGCGCCTTGAGGTCGGGTGGTTCCCTGCCGAGCATGACCTTGGCCTCGGCGCCGACGGCAACAACTTTACCGGTCTTGGTATTGACCGCCACGACGGAAGGTTCGTTGATGACGATGCCTCTGCCGCGCACGTAAACGAGCGTGTTTGCCGTACCGAGATCGATGCCGATATCATTGGAAAAGAAGTCCGGCAGGGTAAAACGCATTTTTCGTCTCCTTGATTCCTGCAGAAACACCAAACGTAGGCGCGACATCCGGCTTTACATCAAGCTAATACCCGTTTCAGATCCGTCAGATGATGCAGAGGTACCTTCATGCCGCCAAGGCCGCAACGGTCCGCCCGGGGTCCGTGATAGTCCGATCCACCGGTTGCAACCAGTCCGTGCTTCGCAGCCAGCTGCCCGTAGTAGCGGCGGGCCGTCCCGGAGTGGTCCGGATGGATGACCTCCAGGCCGTCAAGGCCGGACTTGACGAAACCGGGGATCAACTCGTCCCGCCTGAGGGACCCTGGATGGGCCAGAACGGCCGCGCCGCCGGCTTCGTGGATCACCTGAATCGCATCTTCGACGGCGAAGAAGACCTTGGGCATGTACGCGGGGGCGTGATTGCCCAGGTACCGCGTAAAGGCGTCCTGGATCGAATCGACCTGGTTGCTTTCCACCAGCGCGCGGGCGATATGTGGTCTGCCGACGCTGGTCTTTCCGTCCTTCGCCTGGGCGATGACCGATTCCAGCTCAAGCGGTACGCCCAGGTCGTTCAACTTCCGGACAATGCCCTTCGCCCGGTGCAACCGCTGCGACCTGAAGGTTTCCAGGTACGAAAGCAACGACCGGTTGCCGGGGTCGAAGTAGTAACCCAGGATATGCACGTCGGATGCGCCTTCCCGCGCACTGAGCTCCACGCCGGGTACGATTTCCAGTTCCCGGTCCGATTCGTGCCGGGTTGGTTCGCGCCGCGCCGATTCGCGCCGCGCCCGTTCCACACCGTCTACCGCGTCGTGGTCCGTAATCGCCAGTGCGCACAGGCCCGCCGCGCGGGCCTTCGACACGAGTTCTTCCGGGGAATCGACGCCGTCGGAACAGTCGCTGTGGGCGTGCAAATCAATATAGCACTCGACGCTCATCCTGCACAAATCATTTCGAGATTCCGATTCAGCCGGCCGATCATGTCCTCGTAGTTGATTTGCTTGTCCTTTTCCTTCTCGACGACATCCGCCGGCGCTTTTTGCACGAACTGGCCGTTCGCCAGGCGCTTGCGGACTTTTTCCAACTCCTGCTCGACCCGGGACCGCTCCCGGGAAAGGCGATCCGTTTCGATTTCCAGGTCGATCAATCCGCTGAGCGGGATGTAGAATTCCATGTCCCGCAGAACACCGGACGCAGAACCGGCGGGACGGGCCTCATCGCCGTCGACGAAGGCCAGCTTGCATCGGGCAAGCGACTGGACGGCCTGTGCCTGGCCGGAGAGCACTTCGATCATGCGGGGGTCCGCGACCCGGCAGTGCACCGCCATCTCCTGGGTAGGATGGACTCTGAAATCGGCGCGGACGCCCCGGATGGCCCCGATCAGTTCCTGGACATAACGTATGTCCCCTTCGGCATCCGTCTGAACCCGGTCCGGACGGGATTCCGGCCAGGACGCGACGACGATGCCCGCCGGTTCCGCGTCGCGGTCATCCAGGTAGGGTCTCAGATGTTGCCAGATTTCCTCGGTGATGAAGGGCATGAACGGGTGAAACAGGCGGAGCGTCTGTTCGAGCACGAGCAGGGCCGTGCGCCGCGCTTGATCCGCGGACGCGACGTCCGTCTCGTCGTAGATCCGTTGCTTGATCGCTTCGAGATACCAGTCGCAGTAGTCGTGCCAGAAGAAGTCGTAAAGCACCAGCGCCGTCTCGTGGAAGGCGTATTGCTCCAGGGACCGCGTCGCCTGTTCAACGGTGCGGTCCAGCCGGGACAGGATCCAGCGGTCCCAGAGGTTCTCGGAAACCGTGAGGCCGGATTCCGGCGGCTTCTGATGCATGAGCACCAGCCGGGCGGCATTCCACATTTTATTCGCGAAATTGCGACCGACCTCGACCTGTTCGTTGGAATACAGCAAGTCCTGTCCGTGCGGCGCGATCAGCATCATGGCATACCTCAGCGCGTCCGCACCGTAGGTTTCCATGACCTCAAGGGGATCGGGCGAGTTACCCAGCGATTTGCTCAGTTTGCGACCCTTTATGTCCCGGACGAGGCTCGTGAGATAGACGTCGTCGAAGGGCCGGTCGTCCATGAATTCATAGCCCATCATCATCATGCGCACGACCCAGAAGAACAGGATGTCGTGACCGGTGACCAGGGTGGAGGTGGGATAGAAGGTCTGGAGCTCCGCCGTGCGTTCCGGCCAGCCCATGGTCGAAAAGGGCCACAGGGCCGATGAGAACCAGGTGTCGAGCACGTCTTCGTCCTGGTGCAGCACGCCGTGGCCGCAACGGCCGCATTGCAAGGGCGCTTCGATGCCCGCGTGCGTGCTTCCACACGACGCACAGTACCATACCGGAATGCGGTGCCCCCACCACAACTGGCGGGAAATGCACCAGTCCTCGATGTTTTCCAGCCAGTGGCGGTACGTCTTCTCCCAGTGTTCCGGGGTAATGCCCGGTATCCGGTCTTCTTCCAAAGTGCGCAGGAGACGGCGGGCGAGCGGCCGGGTTTTCAGGAACCACTGGCGGGAAAGCCGGGGTTCGAGGACTGTATCGCAACGCTGGCAGTGGCGAACGGCATGGACATGACCTTCGATTCCTTCCAGGAGGCCGAGATCTTCCAGGTCCTTCACGACCTTGCGCCGGCACTCGAACCGGTCCAATCCCCGGTAGGCGGGACCGGCGGCTTCGTTCATCACGCCGTTTTCGTCCATGATCACGATCTGGGACAAATCGTGCTTGTTGCCCAGGATGAAATCGTTGAAATCGTGGGCCGGCGTCACCTTGACGGCGCCTGTGCCGAATGCCGGGTCAACCAGTTCCGTGTCCGCGATGATCGGGATGGTCCGGTCCGTCAGCGGCAGACTGACCTGTTCGCCCACCAGGTGCGCGTGCCGTTCGTCCTCCGGGTGGACGGCAACCGCCACGTCGCCGAGCATGGTCTCCGGTCTGGTCGTGGCAATGCTGATCCCGCCCGAGCCGTCCGCCAGGGGATACCGGATCCGCCACAGCGACCCCTGGTCGTCCCGGGGTACGGACTCTTCGTTGGACAGGGCGGTGTTGCAGCGGGGACACCAGTTGATTATGCGATTTCCCCGGTAGATCATCTTCTTCTCGAAAAGTGCGATGAATACCGTGAGTACCGCCCTGGAAAGCCCCTCGTCCATGGTGAAACGCTCGCGCTCCCAGTCGCAGGAACAACCCAGTTCCTTCAACTGGCGGATGATCGTGCCGCCATACTGCTCGCGCCATTTCCAGATTTCTTCCACGAACCGCTCGCGGCCGATCTCCTCGCGGTCGATGCCCCGTTCCGCGAGCATCCGTTCCACGACCACGTGCGTGGCGATACCGGCGTGATCCGTTCCCGGCATCCAGAGGGTTTCGAAACCCTGCATGCGCTTGAACCGGATGAGCACGTCCTGGATCGTGTTGTTCAGCACATGTCCGAGGTGCAGAATACCGGTGATGTTGGGTGGAGGTATGACGATTGAATAAGGGGGCTTGCCGGAAGCCGTATCGGCGTGGAAGAACTTGTGCTCTTCCCAGAAAGCGTACCACTTCCGTTCAACGGTTCCGGGGTCGTACTGAGGGGGCAATCCCTCGGCCATATCGGATGTATCTCCCTGTCGAACCGGAAGTTGCAGAATAGAACAGGATATGGAATGGCCGTAATCAGACCGGATACCGGACAGGAAAGACTACGCCCTCCGACGGGATGGTATCTTGAAACCAGCACCGTAGAAACGCCAGCCTCAAAATATCGTCCCGCCGTTGGCCTGTCAATCGAATTTGACCGGTACGGCCTGTGCCTGAATCACCCGTTCGGGCGGGGGATGATTCGGGATGCTACGAACCGAAAGCCCTGCGGCGGCGCATGTAGGTCGGAACGTCCAGACCGTTGTTGTCGACCGCGTCGTCGGACGGGTCGCCCACGGCCACTTCCTCAGTCTCGAACCCGTTTCGCTTGACCCGCTGAAAGGCCGGGGTTTCGATCTCTTCAGGACGGTCCGGCTGGAACTTCAGAATGTTCCGGGTCAGCATTTCGTCCGGCGAAGACATGGCCTGGTCCAGTCCCGTGGCGATCAGCGTCACCCGGATTTTGCCTTCCAGGCTCTCATCGAGGACCGTACCCATGATGATGTTGGTGTGTCCCGCGGCCGCCTGAACCGTGGTCATCACTTCTTCCACTTCGAAAAGGGTCATATCCTGCCCGCCCGAGATATTCAGCAGAATGTCCTTGGCCCCGTCGATGTCCATGTCCGCCAGCAGCGGGTGATTCATGGCCCGTTCCGCCGCTTCCAGCGCACGCTTGTCTCCCTCGGACTCGCCGGTGCCCATGAGGGCTTCGCCCTTGTTCTCCATGGTCGTCCTGATATCGGCGTAATCGACATTGATCAGCCCGGGCAGGGTGACCAGGTCCGAAATGCCGCGCGTGGCCTGCAGCAGGACCTCGTCGGCCACCTTGAGGGCGTCTTTGAAAGTCGTGGTGTGGCTCACGGCCTCCTTCAGCTTCTGGTTGGGGATGATGACGACCGTATCCACATGCTCTTTCAACGCGGCGAGGCCGGTTTCGGCGTTCGCCGCCCGCTTGGGTCCCTCGAAGGCAAAGGGCTTGGTCACGACGCCGACGGCCAGGACGCCCAACTCCTTGGCGATCTGCGCGATCACCGGTGCGGCGCCGGTTCCCGTGCCGCCCCCCATGCCCGCGGTGATGAAGACCATATCGATATCGGTCAGGTGTTCCGCGATGACGTCCCGGCTTTCCTCCGCGGCCTTGCGCCCTACGTCCGGATTCGCGCCGGCGCCGAGTCCGCGGGTGATCTCGTGTCCCAGCTGTATCTTGTACTTTACATTGGAACTCGCCAGGTCCTGCGCGTCCGTGTTGGCGACCAGAAAATCGACGCCCGGGACGCCGATTTCAACCATGTGGTTGACGGCGTTCTTTCCGGCGCCGCCCACGCCGATGATCTTCATGCGAGCGAACAGTCCCGGTTCCGCATCGAAGTCGAAAGTAGACATTTACAGCCTCCTTCTGTGGGTTTGTGGCAGCAATCTGCCGGTTTTGCTCGAATCTGTACGATTATGTGTACTGGATGCTACATCAGGGCCGCGATCCGGCTTATCACACGGTCCAGCAATCCTCCTTCCGTACCATGGTGCCACTCCTTTTCCAATAGGTTGTTCATGGCGTAGCGCAACAAGCCGGCACTTGTGGCGTACGCAGGCGCGTTCTCGTCACTTTCCAGTTCGGGAAACTCCCGCGGCCCGCCGATTTTCGCGGACATGCCGAAGACCTGTTCCGCCAGTTTCGCGATGCCCGGCATCAGCGCACCGCCGCCGGTTATGACGATGCCGGTGCCGACCTTGTGTTCGAATCCGCTGCTTCGGATCTCCTCCCGTGCGAGAAACAGCAGCTCCTTGATCCGCGGTCCGACCACGAAGGCCAGTTCCTCCCGCGTCACCTGCCGCGGCTCGCGGCCGCCGACCCCGGGCACTTCGATCATGTTGTCCCTGTCCGGGCGGACGTAGACCGCACTCGCATATCCGCACTTGATCCGTTCGGCATCCTCATGGGGTGTGCGGAGTCCGATGGCGATGTCGTTCGTGAGGTTGTTGCCCCCGGCCGGTATGACCGCCGAATGCCGAATGCTCCCGTGGTGGATCAGCGCGACCTTCGTCGTGCCTCCGCCCAGGTCGAGCAGCACGACACCCAGTTCTTTCTCGTCGGACGTCAGTGCCGCCTCGCCCACGGCGATCGTATCCAGGACGAGTTCCCGGACCTGCATGCCGGACTGCACGATACAGTTGCGTACGTTGCGCAGCGGGGTGACCGCGCCTGTTACGATATGCACGCGCACTTCGAGCCGGACGCCGGACATGCCGCACGGGTCGTGGATCCCGCCCTGGTCGTCCACGATGTGGTCCTGGGCGAGCACGTGGATCACCTGGCGGTCCGAGGGTATTTTCAGGGCCGTCGCCGATTCGCGGGCACGGAGAACATCCTCCCGTGTCACGCCCCGGCCGACGTCGGACGCGATGGCCACGGCGCCGCTGCTGTTGACGCTTTCGATGTGCTCGCCGGAAAACCCGACGAATACCTCGTTCACCCTGGCGCCCGCCTCACGTTCCGCGGCCTGGAGCGCCTCACCGATCGAACGGGCGGCCTCGTCCATATTGACCACGACGCCTCGCCTGAGGCCCCGGGACGCGCTTGCCCCTTTGCCCAGGATCCGCAGGCCGTCGTCTGCAATCTCGCCGATCAGCACGACCGTTCTGGTGGTACCCAGATCGAGCACGGCGATACGTTCACGAGCCATATTCAACTCCTTTTAACACTACGATCTCCCGCCTCCGGACCGGTTGGATACGATCGGCCGGACGATGACCTGGTCCTTGAACCTCAGGTCGATCAGGCGGGTCCGGATGGCATCGGCTTCCAGCTTCTCCACCGTCCGTCTCAACATCTCGATCTTCCTGGGATAGTGGCCCGTCCCGAACCGGATGGCCAGTCCGCCTTCGACCATGTAGGCGATCGGGTCATCGGGACTGGACACGTGAATTTCGGACAACTCGTCATACATCCCCGGTGACATCGTCCTGAGCACCCTCATCAGGTAGAGCGCGCGGGCCATCTCCGGATTGACCCGCATGGCGTCTCTCAGTGTTTCGAAACTGCGGTCCCGCGACTCCGCGGCACCCGTCGCCCACTGGTAGCTGGAAGCGTCGACGGTGATCACGGGAAGGTCCGGCAGTCCGATCCCTGGCGTCAGGGGGATCAGTTCGCCCCGTACAGAGACGCCGTAGAGCCGGTCCAGCTGCACGAAAGCGATCGGATGCAGTTCCTCCACGCGGACAACGATAGTTCCGGGCAATCTCCTGGTGACCGAGACCTGTTCGAACCGCCGGGCCAGCATAAGGCGCCTTTCGGTCTCCGCGAGGTCGGCCGACCAGATGTTCCGTCCCCGCTCGAGACCGGAAACCGTGATGATATCTTCTTTGCCGACGAGGCGGTTCCCCGCGACGTCGATGGCGTGCAGATTGAACGCCTGCGAGGTCTTCGTCCACTCGGACAGGGCCAGGCCGCCCATGGCGAGTCCGGCCGCCACGCCCGAGACGAGCAGGCCGGTCGTGAGTCCAAGCATCAGCCTGACTGCGGGATGCGTTCGGTTCAGCTTCATATGACCTCCGATTTCATCACGCGCACTTCGAGTTCCAGGGCTACGCCGGTCCGTTCGAAGACTTGCTCGCGAACCATGTCGATCAGTCGCAATGCGTCAGAAGCCGTCGCGCCGCCCTGGTTGATTACGAAATTCCCGTGGAGGTCGGACACCCTCGCTCCCCCGACCTGCAGCCCCTTGCAACCGGCCGCGTCGATCAGCCTCCCCGCCTTGCCGCCCTCGGGGTTCTTGAACATGCATCCGGCACTCTGGTCCGCGGATGGCTGCGTGCGCTTCCGGTATTCGGTGAAGTCCCGTATGCGTTCATACACGTTCTCCGGTTCGTCCGGCGTCAGCCTGAACACGGCCCCGGTCACGATTCCGCCCGGATCAATACCGCTCTCCCGGTAGGAAAACCCCGCTTCGCCGGCCGGGATCGTCTCGATGTCGCCGGAAGGCTGGATCAGTTCTATGGACTCCAGCACGCCGCCCAGATCGCTCCCGTGGGCGCCCGCGTTACCACGGATGGACCCGCCGACCACGCCGGGGATCCCGGTGCAGAACTCCAGTCCACCCAGTCCGGTGGCCGCGGCCGACCATGCGAGCCGGGGCAGGCTGACGCCGGCGCCCGCCCGGAGGTACTCGCCTTCCTGCTTCAGATCCCACAACGTCCCCTCCGACGGGGTCGATCCGCGTATCTTGATGACCAGCCCCCTGAATCCTTCATCCGAGAAGAGGATGTTGCTCCCGTTCCCAAGCACGAGCCAGGGGACCTCGTGCACCCTGGCCGCGGTGACGATTTCGAGCAGTTCCGCCCGGGTTTCCGGCAGACACATCACGTCGGCCGGCCCCCCGACCCGGTAGGTGGTATGCCGGTCGAGGCCCTCGTTCCGGCGCAGCCGTTCGGCGGGCACCAGCCCGCTGAAGCGTTCAGCAGTTTCCATGAGACCGGACCCCGTTTTTCCGCAGCAGTTCGCAAACCTGGCTTCCCACCTCGCCAATGTCCCCGGCACCGAGGGTCAGCACCAGGTCTCCAGGCTCGAGATCGTCCACCAGCGCGGCCGCTACCCGGTCCTTGTCCGGGATATACGCCACGTTTGCGTCGAATGCGCTCGCGTCGTGGACGATCATCTCACCCGTCACCCCGTCCCGGGGCGTTTCCCTGGACGCGTATACGTCCGTAACGATCGTCCGGTATGCGGGAAACCGTCCGAGCACGCGTCCGAATTCCCGGCGCAGATTCCGCGTCCGGCTGTAAAGGTGTGGCTGGAACACCACGAACATGCGCCGGGCGCCCGCATTCGACACGGCGCGCAGTGCGGCCTCGATTTCGACGGGATGGTGGGCGTAGTCGTCCACCACCGTGACACCGCCGATGCTGCCCAGCACTTCGAACCGCCTTTTCAGCCCCCGGTATTCCGACAGGGCCGCCATGGTCCGCTCGACGGGCAGCTCGAGATCGTCGCCCACGGCGATGGCGGCCAGGGCGTTGGACAGGTTGCACTCGCCCGGCTGCGGCAGCACCAGCCGGCCGGCCGGCACGTCCCGTACGTACACCTCGGCGGAAACGCTCCAGCCTTTCGATTCCACCCGGTCCGCCCGGATGCAGGCGTGCGCCGATAGCCCATAGGTCACCAGGCGGCGGGCCAGGCCGGACTGGATCCTGCGAATGCCCGGGTCGTCCGCGCACACGATAAGCGGCCGGTCCTCAGGCACGAGATGGGCGAAGAAGGTGAAGGCTTCATCGATGGCTTCCTGCGAACCGTAGTATTCCATGTGGTCGGCATCTACCGAAGTGATTACGGCCATGGCCGGGGTCAGCGCATGGAACGAACGATCGTACTCATCGGCTTCCGCGATCATCCACGGACCGTTTCCACGGCGGACGGTGGATCCGTTTTCCGTCATGACCCCGCCGATGACGGCCGTCGGGTCCAGACCCGCGGCGGCCAGTACCTTGACGATCATGGCCGACGTGGAGGTCTTTCCGTGGGTGCCCGCCACGGCGATACCCTGCGTCCCGCGCATCACTATGCCGAGCAGTTCGGCGCGGCTGATGGTACGCCGGCCCAGACGACGGGCCGCCGCGAGTTCGGGATTGTCCCCGGAAATGGCAGAGGAATACACGATCAGGTCGGCGCCCTCCGCGTTGGCCGGGTCGTGGCCCTGAAAGACGGATGCTCCTAGACCGTGGAGACGCTCGGTCAACAGCGTTCCCCGCAGATCCGATCCGCTGACCTTGTATCCGTCTCCGAGCATCAGTTCAGCCAGTGCGCTCATGCCGATTCCGCCTATGCCGATGAAATGCGCGTGTCGGCAAGTCATTTCCGGTACTTGCCGTCCGGAGCCTCCGGTCAGTCCGGTCGGGCCGGTACAGTCTGTCCGTTCAGTCATACTGCAACCTCTGACGGCGATAGGTCATGCGGGATATATTCAGGAGGATCCCGATACTCATCATGCAGACGAGCAGCCAGGACCCCCCGTAGCTCAGGAAGGGCAGCGGCAGGCCCGTAGTGGGCAGCAGGCCCGTCACCACCCCGATGTTCACCAGTACGTGCAGCGTGATGAGCATGGTCAGCCCCGATGCCAGGAAAAACCCGAAGGCGTCCGGCGCCATGCGGGCGATGCGGACCCCTCTCCACGCGAAGACGACAAAGAGGCCCAGTACCGCAACCGACCCCAGAAACCCAAGCTCCTCGCCGATCACCGCGAACACGAAATCCGTATGGGGATCGGGAAGAAACAGGAACTTCTGCCGGCTCTGCCCCAGTCCGTTCCCGAACATGCCTCCCGTGCCCAGGCCGATCAGTGCCTGTTGCAGCTGGTAATCCGCGCCCTGGAGATTGTGGGCCTGATCGGCGGGATTGCCGAAAAACCGCTCGAAGTAGGTCATGAGCCGGCCCCGGCTGTGGGCGGACGAGTACAGCTTGTAGAAGAGGACCGGGATCATGATCCCCACTGAGCTTGCCAGGTGCAGCAACCGGGCTCGGCCGACGTAGAGCACTGCGAAGGCGGTCGCGGCCAGCACGATCGAAGTGCCGTAATCCGGCTGCAGGCCGATCAGCAGGCAGGTGGTCGCGATCACCGCCAACACGGGCAGAAAACCGGTGAAGAACCGGTCCATGACGTCCTGGCGCCTGGCCAGCCAGTAGGCCAGGAAGATCACCAGGGCGATCTTGACCCCTTCCGCGGGCTGAATCGTCATGGATAACAGGGTTATCGTACGCGTCGCTCCGCGGATGGTCACCCCGATGCCGGGAACGAACACGAGGGCCAGAAACCCCATGCCGATGACGAGCAGGATCGGTGACCACTTCTGCAGCTTCTGGTAATTCAGGCTGGCGAAGAGGACCAGGATGACGATGCCGAGGATCAACCGCACCAGGTAACGTTTCACGAAGAATCCACTGTCCCCGGAGAACATCTCCGCGGCAACGGCTGAACTCGCGCTGTAAACCATGACCGACCCCACGCAGAGCAGGAGCAGGGACGAGACCAGCAGTGGAAGATCGATACGTTGATGCAACACGGGGTTACTCCGTTTCGCCCTGGCCGAGCGAATTTTCCAGGTATTCCATGACGGTTTCCATGCGCATGCCGCGCGATCCCTTGACGAGTACCACGTCGCCGTCTTCGACTACCGCCATGACCGCTGCGGCCGCCTCGTCGTTGTAGCTGCAGGACACGACGCGAGACGCCGGGATGCCGCCGTCCACCGCGGCTGCGGCGATCTCACGGGCCAGTTCTCCCACCGTGATGATCCGCTCCGCCACCTCCGCGGCGCGCTTTCCGATTTCCCGGTGCGCCGCCCTGCCCAGCTCGCCCAGTTCCAGCATGTCTCCGAGGACGACCAGTTTACGGCCATCGGCCACTGCCAGCGCGTCCAGGGCCGCCATCATGGACGCCGGATTGGCGTTGTACGCGTCGTTGATCAGGTGAACGGCGCCCGCCTTCCTGTACTCCATGCGCATGGGCGTGTGCTCGACGCTCCGCAGCGCACGGGCGATATCCTGGTCGTCGATTCCCGAAAGCCTGCCCACCGCCACGGCGGCCGAGGCGTTCATGACCTGGTGCTCTCCCATCAGGTTGATTCGAAAGGAAGCCCCGTCCGACACCGTGAAGGACGAGCCGGACAGTTCGGTCCGGACGCGTGCCAGCCGGACGTCGGCCCCCGCGCTGCGGCCGAAGGTAACCACCCGCGCCAGGCTGCGTCCGGCCTGCTTCATGACGAGGGGGTCGTCGGCGTTCAACACCGCGCTCCCGCCTTCCGGCAGGTGGTCGAGGATCTCGCCCTTGGCCCGGGCGATACCTTCGATGGACTCGAAGAACTCGATATGTGCGGGCCCCACGTTGGTAATCACGCCGATGGATGGACGGGTCATCCGGGACAGCCGATCCAGTTCGCCCGCGTGGTTCATGCCCAGTTCGAGTACCGCGGCGCCGTGGTCTTCCTGCAGGGAAAACAGGGCTTCGGAGACGCCCAGCTGGCTGTTAAGGTTCCCGGGTGTCTTGAAGACCCGGTAGCGCTCGGCCAGCACGGAGGCAATCATGTTCTTCGTGGTGGTCTTCCCGCTGGAGCCCGTAACCGCGACGACGGGCAGGTCGAAACGCCTCCGGTGCCAGCCCGCGAAGGCCTGCAGCGCCGGAAGTACTTCGGGCACGACGATCCGCGCGGCGTCCGGGGCTTCCCGGTCCGGCCGGCGCGCATGCCAGTCGTCCGTGACGAGGGAGGCGCGCGCACCCGCGCGCACGGCCTCGGGTACGAAATCGTGACCATCGAACCGCTCGCCGGCAATCGCGACAAACAGGTTGCCTTCCTCGATGCGCCGGGTATCCGAACAGACGCCCGTGATCCGGCTGCGACCATGCGCCGGGGTCGGAACGTGCAGACGGCCGCCCATGATTCCGGCGATTTCCTTCAGGGTGGGCTCATCGTTCCCGTTGTGATTATCCATAATGCGCCTCGAGACATTCCCGGGCCTTGATCCGGTCGTCGAACTCGATCTGCGTATCGCCCACGACCTGGTAGACGGTGTCTCCCCTTCCGGCAATCAACACGGTGTCGCCTTCGCCCGCTTCACGGAGAGCCTTCCGGATCGCTTCGCCGCGGTCCTGGACGATATGGGAGCGGACATCAGGCAGTAGACCCGGCTCGATATCCCTGATGATCCGGTCGGGCGGTTCCGTTCTGGGGTTGTCGGTCGTCACGATGACGACGTCGGCGTGCGTCGAAGCCGCCCTGCCCATGAGGGGCCGCTTTCCCGGGTCCCGGTCCCCTCCGCAGCCGAACACGACGGTCAGGTTTCCACGCGTCCAGTCCCGGCAGGCCGACAGCACGGCACCGAGCGCATCGGGCGTATGGGCGAAATCCACGAGCACGTTGAAGGGCTGTCCTGCGTCGACCCGCTCCAGTCGGCCGGGTACCCTGATCCCGGAAACGGCCCGGTTCATCAGCGCGCCGTCGATGCCGAACTGCAGCCCCACGGAAATCGCCGCGAGGGCGTTGTATGCGTTGAATCGACCCAGGAGCGGCAGCGTCACGTTAAACGGCGGATCGGAACGAACCTGCACCGCCAGGGTGGTCCGGTCCGCGTGGTAACCGATCGGACCCGCCCGGTGGACGTCCGCTCTCTTGTCCAACCCATAGGAAAGGACGCGCGCGCGCGAGGCGTTTCTGAAATGCACGAAGGCCGGATCATCCATGTTGAGAACGGCGGTGCCCTTCTCGTCGAGCATCTCGGAGAAAAGCAGCGTCTTGGCCTCCCTGTAGGCGTCAAAGGTCTTGTGGTCGTCCAGGTGCTCCCGGGACAGATTGGTAAAGACGCCCGTGGTGAACCGCAGACCGAACAGTCGCTGCCAGGCCAGGCTGTGGGAGGAAACTTCCATGACGACGGATTCACCGCCCCGGTCCCGGATCTTCCTCAAGGTGCGGTGCAGTTCCATCGGATAGGGCGTGGTGTGACTCAGCTTCCAGTCGAGCATCTCGCCCATGTAACGGCTGCCCAGCGTGCCGATGCCACCCACGGACCGGCCGCACTCCCTTAGGATGGCCTCGACCAGCGTCGACACCGTCGTCTTGCCGTTGGTTCCCGTGACGCCGACCATGCAAAGGTCGTCCGCCGGCCGGCCGTAATACGCGGCCGCCATCAGACCGTACGCTCTGGAGGTGTCCGGAACGATTACCGTGGTCGCGCCAGCGAGGCGTTCTTCGTTTTCCTGGACCACTACCGAAGCGCCCCGCGCCACTGCGTCACGGACGTACCGGTGGCCGTCGCGGCCCGACGGTTCGCGCAGCGCGACGAAGACGTCACCGGGATTGACGGACCTCGAATCGTGAACGATCCCGCCGATCTCCTGGTCCGCCTGGCCCGCCTGGGTCGCCTGGGTCGCCTGGTCCGCCTGGGCCGCTCCAGCCGACAAGCGAATCACCTCTTTCCGAGGCAGCGCGTCCAGTAATTCGGTAAGCTGTATCACGGCCTTGACCCTCAGTGCCGTCCCCCGCTCGAGGCAAGCGGTGGGAAGGCTAGTTGTATGGGCCGCATTCGATGATGCATCGATCACCTGAATAGACCCCGTGGCCCGGTGCCGGAATCTGGCGCCGGACGTAACCCGTGCCGACTATGGTCGCTTCGATGCCCATTTCAGCCAGGGTCTTGACGGCTTCTCTTACGCTCATGCCGATGACGGACGGAAGTGCGACCCGGGCCCGGCCCGGCCCGGTAAGGGAACCGGGACGCTCGATTTCCCAGCGGCCGTCGAGCGGCAGCAGGTCCCGAGGCATCGGACCTCTGAAGCCTGGGTCGAGCCGGTCGGATACTTCGGATTCACGGTCCGAAGCGGCGTTCGGCTCGATGGAGGCCAGGTGCAGCGGCAAACCGTCGTCGGATTCGGGTATCGACTCCACAGGACCATCCGGCAGATGGACGAGCCGGCGGACGATCTTGTTGAAGACGGGCGCGGCCACCGACCCACCGTAGAAACCGCGTTTCTTCGGTTCGTCGATCATGACCAGTACGACTATCTCCGGATCCGACGCGGGGAACATGCCGACGAATGAAGACCGGTAGTTCCGGGTGTATCCCCTGCCGTCCTCTCGCGCTTTCCAGGCCGTGCCGGTCTTCCCGGCGACCTTGAATCCGGACACCGCGCCCTTCGTCCCCGTGCCCCGGTCAACCACCCCGGTAAACACGTCCATCAAGGTTTCGGCGGTCTCCCGTTTCATCACTCTGCGAACGACGGATTTCGGTACGGACACCACCGTACCGTCGTTTCGCACGATGGACTTGATGATCCGGGGTTGCAGGAGCTGCCCTCCGTTGGCCACCGCGCAATAGGCGGACGCGAGTTGCACTCCGGTTACGGAAACCCCGTAGCCGATGGACATGGTGGGCAGCGTCGACCTGGACCACCTGGCCGGTTTGTGCAGGATCCCGTTGACTTCGCCCGGCAGCGCCACGCCCGTCTTCATGCCGAATCCGAATGACCGGGTGTATTCATAAAATGACTTCTCGCCGAGTTCCAGGGCGATTTTCACGGTACCCACGTTACTGGAATGCTCGATGACTTCCCGCACGCTCAGTTCGTCGAAGACGTCGTGGTCCGATATCGTCTGGGTACCTATTTCGATCCGTCCTTCGCTCGTGTCGATCCGGTCCTCGAGCGAGAACGCGCCGGTTTCCAGGGCCGCGGTCGCGGCGACGATCTTGAACGTCGAACCGGGCTCGTAGGTGTCTACCACGGGCCTGATTTTCTGGGCTTCGAAGGAAAACCGGCCCGGCGTGTTGGGATCGAAATCCGGCGAACTGGCCATGGCCAGTATGTCGCCGTTCCCCGGATCCATCACGATGACCATGCCGCCGAGCGCCTCGTGCCATGCGATCGCCTCTTCAAGCACCTGTTCCGCGGTGACCTGGGCCGCTATATCGATCGTCAGGACAACATCCGAGCCGTTCTCCGCCGACTTCCGGTAGTCGTCCAGCCAGGTATAGGCCCGCCGCTGGGCATCGATCTGGACTACGCTGTATCCTTCTATACCGGACAACAGCC
>JAPPBT010000049.1 GCA_026702745.1 Gemmatimonadota bacterium | reverse complement strand
TTCACGCCGGACGGCGTGAAGAGGATATCGTTCACGAGGCCGCCCGGCATTTCATTCGCCACCGTAACGCCCAGTACCTGGGGATAGCCGGTTATTTTATCCTTGTAGGCATTGTATATGAGGCGCTGCCTGGGATCTCCAAGCGGCATGACCACCAGCTGTTCTTTTTCGAATCCCAGGTGCTTGTCCTGCACGAAACGCATCTGATCCGCCACCGCGCCCGTGCCGATGATGAACACGACCGATATCACGAATTGAAGCACGACCAGCATCTTCCGCAGGTTCGTATTCACCGCGCCCGCCCTGGAGGAGCCCTTCAGCACGGCAACCGGCTGGAACGACGACAGGAACAGCGCCGGATAGCTGCCGGCCAGCGCACCGGCCAGTACCACGATGCCGATCAGGCCGAATGCCATGCCCATATCGTCGAAGGCAAAGACCAGGTCCTTGCCGGCCAGGGCGTTGAACGCGGGAAGAAACGCGTAGACCAGACCCACGGCCACGATCAGTGAAAGTACCGCCATGATCGTCGATTCACCCATGAACTGGCCGATCAGCTGAACGCGGAACGCCCCCAGCACCTTGCGGATGCCGACTTCCCGGGCGCGGCCGGCGGAACGGGCCGTCGCCAGGTTCATGAAGTTGATGCAGGCGATCAGCAGGAGAAAGAACGCAACGGCCGAGAAGATGTAAATGTAGGCGATATCGCTGTTCGCGCCGAGTTCCCCGTCGAGGCTCGAATGCAGGTGTATACTGGTCAGCGGTTGAAGTTCGGCTTCGATTTGCGCGTTGAACTGGTTCAGGGCCGGTCCGTAGCGTGATTCGATGAACTCCGCCAGTTTCGGATCGAGGGATTCGGGCGGGAACCCTTCGGCGAGTAACAGGTAGGTATACAGGTCCGGGCCGAAGTTCTGCGTGTTCCTGCCGTAATCCGTACCCCCGTAGATGGGGTTGACGTTGAGCGTTTCGAAGGACCCGAGGAAGCCGAAGGTCATATGGGAATTGCGCGGCACGTCCTCCATGACGCCGGTCACGGTCAGGTCGTACGTGTTGTCGATCCGGATCACCTTGCCCAGGGCTTCCTCGTCACCGAAGTACCGGGCCGCCGTGGATTCGGTCATGACCACCGTATTGGGCGCGTTCAGAGCCGTGTTCGCGTCGCCGCGGACCAGGTTGAAGTCGAACAGGTCCAGGATGCCGGGATCCGCGAAGTAGAAACCCGGCTCGTTGAACCGTCTGTTGCCTTCCACGTAGGTGACCTGCCAGGAGACCAGCGGCGCCTTGATGCGGGTGAACCCTTCGACTTCCGGGAAGGCGTCGGTCAGCATCCACCCCCAGGCCGTCGGGCTTCGCGCGGTGCGGGTTTCCGCCCTGTCTGGCGTCTCGATCGACATGGTGAGCCTATAGATGCGGTCGTGCCGGGACGCGTACCGGTCATAGCCGAGTTCGTCCTGTACGTAAAGCAGGATCAGGATGCAACAGGTCATTCCGACCGCGAGACCCATGACGTTGATTACGGCGTATCCTCGGTGGCGCAGGGCGTTACGATAGGCAATCGTGAGGTAGTTCCGGAACATGATCGCGAGTTATCCTGTCTCGAGCGGGGCCTCGGGTGAATCGGCGCGGCAGTGCGGCTTCGGTCCGTTTTCGACGTGTTCGAACGGCCGTCCATTCAGGCTGATGTCGATCGTTTCGACTCAATCGAATCAAGAAAGGTTGCGGTGAAAGGAGATTTCGGGCCGCGCGAGCGCGGTAAAAGGAGGATTTGCCGGTGCGGGACAAGCCAGCGCGGACTACGCCAGCCGGAAGAGCAATTGCGGAACACGCCAGCGCGGAAGGCCCGTTTCGAAGTGGGATATTCAAATGTAAAATGTAAAATGCCGAGGGACAGAGTCGAACTGTCGACACATGGATTTTCAGTCCACTGCTCTACCGCCTGAGCTACCTCGGCAATCATGTCGGACAAAGCCTGACAAAATTAGCAGTGACTACGGGGAAAGTCAACAGAAATAACCTGGTGGACCGAAACACCGTCACGGCCTGATAAGGGGATACCAGGCGGGGCCGAACGCGGCTTCAGGCTACTTGCCTTCGACCGTGCTGTCATCGAAATGCAGCATGAATTCGATGTAGTCGAGTTCCCGGTCGATGGCCTGCCGCTTGGTGATAATGGTGTTGGTGGCCAGGTAGTGCGCCAGGCCGCGGAACTCCTTGCGGACGCGGACGAGACGGTTGCGGAGATAAGGCGCGTTGGGGTTGTCTCCGGGCATGGCCAGGATCTCACCGTAGAGCCTTTCGATTCTCCCGTCCGTGTCGATCAGGGGATTGCGGACTTCGTCGATGTAGTCCTGGTCGTGGCATTCGCCGCAGGGCGCGGTGATGGACACCATATCGATGTGCACTTCCGTCACGTCGTGGCTGTTGTGGCAGGTGACGCACTCGGGTTCGAAGTCGTTGGCTTCGAACAGGTCTCCGTGGGCACTCTCCCAGAAGCTTTCCAGTGCCTCCGGGTGGCAGCTTCCGCAGTCCTCCGGAACGGCTTCGGGCAGCGGCGCATCCATGAACCCGTTCTGCTCTCCCATGGCCACGGTGAGTATGGTGCTGGTGGGATCGCCCCCGTGGCACGTGTCGCAGAAGACGCCGTTCCACGCGTGGATGCTGCCCTGCCATTCCGCGACCTGTTTGGCGAGGGGTTCACCCAGGCGCTGGTGGCAAAGGGCGCAGTTGTCGGTCATCCGCGTTTCAAGCTTTTGCCAACTCGTAACGGGAGAATCGGGGGTACGTTGAGAATCGGGGGTGCGTTGCCCGCGGGCCGTGGGCAGGATCACGCCAAGCACGAAGGTCAGCATGATCAGAACGGCTGCGGTCCGGAGTAAAAAGGACACTCGGCGTGCTTTCCGGGTTGTAGATTTCGAACAACTGTAGATACGACGCTGCAAACGCAATAGTATACACCGTTCAGCGCTTCTCACTTCAACTAAAAAGCTCTTCCAATGGTAACGATCGCCATATCTGTGATCAAGTACTAACCGCAATCAACACCTTGGAACGCGGGACAGAATTCCCTTTACACGAGGCGCTGGAATCCTATCTTTACCTGTGCTTTTCACATGCAGGAATCCGGTGAAACCCTCCTTAAACACGGGGAATCTCGAATGAAACTGGTTCAATTCTACGAACCCGGCCAGGAGTCCGGCGTGGGCATCTTCCAGGACGACCAGGTCATCGACCTTTCGGAAGTCATGCCGGAGGTGGACACCGTTAACGACCTCCTTTACGTATCTGGAGTAGCCCGTCTTACGCTGTCCGAACTGGTTGAACGTGCCATGAACGACTACGACGGCCAGCTGACCGGGTTTTCCTATGAATCGATCGACGTCACGCCGGACGTGGGCGTCCCTCACCTGATGGTACCGATATTCTCGCCCGAGGTATGGGGCTTCGGCGTGACCTACAAGCGAAGCGCCGAATTCAGGGACGACGACGCCCAGCAGACCATTTATGACCAGGTATACCAGTCCGACCGGCCCGAATCCTTCTTCAAGGCCACCGCTTCCCGTTGTTCCGGACCCAACGCGCCCATTTGCGTGCGCGGCGACTCCAGCTTCACCGCCACCGAGCCTGAACTGGCCTACGTGCTGGGCGATGAGGGCGAAATCGTCGGCTACACCCTGTGCAACGACGTATCGGCCTGGGATATCGAAAAGGCGAATCCGCTTTACCTGAACCAGTCCAAGATCTACCAGGGCTGCTGCGCGCTCGGACCCGCGCTGGTCACCGCCGACGAGATCGACGATCCCTACGATATCGACATTCATTGCAGGATTCTGCGGGACGATGCCGTCGTGTTCGAGGGCGAGGCCAACACTTCGCAGCTGGCGCGCAGTTTCGACGAGTTGAACGAGTACCTCTATCGGGACAACCTGATCCCCGCGGGTACCGTCGTTTCCACGGGCACGGGCATCATCGTGCCGAACGATCTGGGACTGCGTGAGGACGACATCGTGATGATCGCCTCCCCCCAGATCGGCGTACTCTCCAATCCCGTGCGGCAGCTCTGACCTGGACTAAGCGATGGGCAGACGGAACAACGGACTCAACCGGCACCAGAAGGCCTGGCGGAAGCCGGGCGAGGAACGCGTGAGCCGGGAAGATATCGCTGAACTCCTGCGCCTGTCCGAAAGCGGGGATCCCGAAGACCGTATCGTGGCCGCGACCTACATGTGCCCGTGCCACGTCCGTCACCGCAACGAAGAAGTCTGGAAAGCGCTCTACCGGATGATGGAGGATGAGGACGCCCGGGTCCGCCGGCGGGCCTGGCATACGCTGGAAGACGGGGGCTGTCCCACCGATCCGGCCTTCGAACCCATCGTCCGCCGCGCGCTGGATACCGAAACGGACCGCCAGGTACTTGGATTCGCGCGGCAGTTCGCCGAACCGTTTCTCAATGAAGACACGGTGTCCCGGTTGCGCGAGGAAATGCCGGTCGACAGACATCCGAAGCTGACCGGCAAATGCGACTTCTGCGGCAGGACCCGGGTTCCGGTTGCCCAGGACTACGAGACGGAGATCCCCGCGGGCGGGATGACCCGCGCCGCGTGGATTTGCGACGAATGTTCCGCCGGAGGCGTCGACTCTTGAACAGCGCGCACGCCCTGCCGCTTTCTACTTGATTGAAAACCCCCTGATCCACGCTTCCTGCACGACTTAACCCTGGAAAGGCACACCGGTTCATCCAGCCATGTCAATTTATGAAATCGCAGTGATCGGCGGAGACGGCGTCGGTCCGGAAGTCATCGAGGAAGGCATCAAGACACTCGACGCCCTGGGAAACCCGGCTTTTCGTTTCACCCGTTTCGACTGGAGTTCCGAACGCTACAAGCGGACGGGTAGGTTCATTCCCGAGGGCGGGCTGGACCGGCTCGCGGACTTCGACGCCATATTCTTCGGCGCGGTCGGCGACGAGGAGGTGCAGGACCACATCACCTTGAACAACCTGATTCTCCCGATTCGGCGCAGATTCGACCAGTATGCCTGCGTCCGGCCCGCCTTCCTGTACGCGGGCGTGCAGTCCCCCCTGGCTGGAAAGGGGGCCGGAGACATCGACCTGGTGGTCATCCGGGAGAATACCGAAGGGGAATACGCTGATATCGGGGGACGGGTGTATCACCAGACCGACCAGGAAGTCGCGGTCCAGACCTCCGTCTTCACGCGGCACGGTACCGAGCGCATCATCCGCTATGCCTTCGAAGAAGCGCGGCGCCGCGACGGTCGGCGCAAGGTCACGTCCATCACGAAGTCGAACGCCCAGGGCCATGGAATGGTTTTCTGGGACGAAGTATTCGATGGCGTGAAAGCGGAGTACGGGGACGTCGAGACCGAGTCCCTCCTCATCGACGCGGCGGCCATGGATTTCGTGCGCCGGCCCCAGGATTTCGACGTGGTGGTTGCCTCGAACCTCTTCGGCGATATCCTGACCGATATCTCGGCGATCACCGTGGGCAGCATGGGCCTCGCGCCCAGCGCGAACCTGAACCCCGAACGGACTCATCCTTCCATGTTCGAGCCGGTCCACGGCTCCGCCTTCGAACTCATCGGCAAAAGCCAGGTCAATCCCATCGCCACGATCCTCGCGGCAGCCATGATGGTCGAGTTTCTGGGTGAAGAAAAGGCCGGAGCGGCCATTCGCGAAGCCGTATCGGAGAACCTCGCCGAGGGGCGGATGCGCACGCCCGACATCGGGGGCGGGTCGAGTACCGTGGAAGTGGGCGACGACATCGTCGGGCGGCTGTCGAAATGACGGACCGTTACACGAGACCGAGTTCGGCCATGGTCCCGCGCAGAGCGTCCCGCTGTTCCTTCGACAGGGGTCTTCCCGGCGGCCGCGCCGTCCCGCATTCGATGCCCAGCCGCTCGCTGAGCGCCGCCTTGGCCACCGAATGGAACTCGCCGCCGCACGCGCCCAGGGACGCCCACACCCCGCTTGCCCGGTCCTGCGCGGATTCGGCCCGTCCGAGATCCCCCGCAAGGTAGGCCTTCCAGATTTCCACCCAGTATTCCGGCGTGATAATCGGCGGTCCGTCCACACAGCCCGTAGCGCCGATCGTCAGGGCCGGGAGCATCAATTGGTGGTTGCCTACCAGGCATTTCAGTCCCATAGCCGAGAAGTGGCGCACGTTGGCAAAGACCTGGGACGAGTGTTTGAGTCCGGTCAGCTGCGGGACCCGGTCCTGGATCCTCCGCAACAGTGCGGGTGTGATCTCGACGCCCGTGGACTGGGGCAGGTTGTAGACGAACAGGGGAAGGTCCGCCGCGGCCGCCACGACGCGATAGTGTTCGGCGATGGCTTCGTCGGTCCGGCCGTAGAAAAAAGGCGGCACGCAGCAGATGGCCTCCACCCCGGCGCCCGCGGCATGTTCGGCCAGCCGGGCCGCCCTTTCCGTGGTCGCGGCGCCGACATGCATGATATTGTTTATCCGGCCCCGGGCCTGGTCCGCCGCCGCCGAAGCGATCCGCATGTTTTCCTCGTCGCTGAGCAGTATGCTTTCTCCCGTCCCGCCCGCAATCCAGAATCCATGGACACCGGCCTCGATGTTAAATTCCATGACCTGGCGGAACGCCTCTTCATTGAAACTGCCGTCACTGTGCATCGGGGTGATGATGGCGGGCAGGATACCTTCAAACGCGGACATGTGATCGGCTCCTTCCTTTCTGGTCGGGTTTATGCGGACCGGATGTTCCCTGCCGCGCGGCGTGGGTGCGCGTGTCAATGCGCCCAACGCGAATGCGCGCGTATCATGGGAAGGTAAACCGAACGGAGGATTTAGGAAGGGTTATTTCACCTTCCGGAACGGCCATAAACTGCTTGACAATATACGCTTAAACTATTGTAATACAACGATCGTCAACCGGCCGAAGGGACCGGCCGATGCACCCGGTTTTAATGTCCGGCCGATGCACCCGCCGAAGGGGCCGGCAGATGCACCCGCCCGCGCAAGAACGGAATCCGCATAGCATGAGTACGCAGAACAGACTGGTAGACGAATACGACAAGTTTCTGGATTGCGTGCACTGCGGACTGTGTCTTCCCGCCTGTCCGACCTATACCGAACTCGGCGTGGAAATGGACTCCCCCCGCGGCCGCATCCACCTCATGCGGGCCTACGCAGACGGGCGTATCGAACTGACGGATCACTTCGAGACCCATATCAGCGGGTGCCTGGACTGCCGGGCCTGCGAAACGGCCTGTCCCGCAGGCGTCCACTACGGCAGCCTCGTGGAAGCAGCCCGGGCGGAGATCGTCGAAAAGCGGCCCCGGCCTTTCCTCGGCCGGTTGTTCCGAAACCTGGTGTTCGGACGGCTGCTGCCGTCGCGTTTCCTGCTCACCGTGGTTTTCCTGCCTGTACGCTGGTACCAGGCGCTTGGCTTACAAAAACTCGCGCGCAGGCTGGGTCTGACGAAATGGCTTCCTTCCCGATTGCGCGGCATGGAGGCCATGATGCCTGAAATGCCCAGCGCTTCGATGAAGGCGGAGCTTCGGCCGTTCTCTCCGGCGCGGGGGACGGCGGCCTTTCGCGTGGGCCTGGTTACGGGATGCGTGATGAACGAGATGTTTACCCACGTGAACACCGCGACGGTCCGCGTGTTGAACGAAAACGGATGCGACGTGGTCCTTCCCGATACCCAGACCTGCTGCGGCGCGCTGCAGGTACACAGCGGGGAGCGCGGGGCGGCCGAATCACTGGCCCGCAGGAACATCGATGCATTTGAGCAGTCGGAAGTGGATGCCGTCATCATCAACGCCGCGGGATGCGGCGCGCAGTTGAAGGAGTACGGCGACCTGCTGGCCGGGGACCCCGACTACCACGACCGTGCCCGCGTCTTTGCGGACAAGGTCAAAGACGTGCACGAGTTCCTCGCCGGGATACCCGTCAAGGAGGACATGGGGCCGGTCCGGGCACGGGTCGCCTATCACGACGCCTGCCACCTCGCCCACGGTCAGCGTGTCCGCGAAGAGCCCCGGGACCTGCTGAGCCTGATACCCGGCCTCGAACTCGTCGAACTGGAGGAATCGGACTGGTGCTGTGGCAGCGCCGGTATTTACAACATTACCCATCCCGCCATGGCGGACAGGCTGCTCGCGCGCAAGATGAACCACGTGAGGCAGGCTGCGCCGGACGTGGTGGCCACCGGCAATCCCGGCTGCATCCTGCAGATCCGGCACGGCATAAACCGGGACGGCGAGGAGATCGAGGTCCTTCACCCGGTTGAGCTTCTTGATCGGGCCTACCGCCTGAAACGCGAGGAAGAAGCGAACACTCAGTTGTCCGTATTTGACGGAGCGTAGCCGGCTAACCGGCGAACGGGTTCAAACCCGGCACCGCAAACCCAACAGGAGATTATCCACTATGCCTGTTTTTGAATACCACTGCTCCCATTGTGACGTGGATTTCGAAATGCTCGTCTTGAACGCGGCCGCATCGGAAAGCGTTTCCTGTCCCACGTGCTCAGAAGACGACGTGGTCAAGAAGTTCTCCACTTTCGCAACAGCTGTATCGGCAAAAGACCCCGCGGCTTCCGCGGCAACTCCGGCACCTGTTCCCTCCTCGTCTTGCGGACCGGGCTGCGGATGCCATCATTAATCCTGTTTATCCCATGAAACCCATTTGCTGGTCGCCAGTGCTTTCGGGCCGGTTTCCCGAATTGCGGTACGACACCGCGGACCGCCCCAATACGGACAGAAACGCATGCAAATTGACGTGAAAATCGGACGGATCGGATCGGAAGTAGACACTACCGTGGTCATCGGGCTATTCACGGAGGATCGGCTCGAAGAGAGCGACACCGCGGTCATGGAATCCGCCTTACACCGGTATCTGCGAGACGTGTTGGCCCTGGGAGATTTCAAGGGCAATGACCAGGAAGTCGCGGTGCTGTACCCGCTCGGTCAGGCGCCGCCGGACCGTGTTATCCTCGTGGGACTCGGGTCGCGCGAGGAGTTTACCCTTGAAACGGCACGACGCGCATCCGGTGTCGCCGTCAAACGGGCACTGAAGCTCGGCGTATCCGAATTATCCATAGCCGTGCACGGAGAGGGCGGACCGGGCGGCCCAGGCGCACCAGACGACCCGGGCGGACCGGGCGGCCCGAACGCACCAGACGGCCCAGGCGGCCCAGGCGGCCCGAACGCACCAGACGGCCCAGGCGTGCCGGGACCCGAGCTCAGGGACTGCGCGCAGGCCACGGTGGAAGGCCTGTTGCTGGGCGCGTACCGGTACGACGGCTTCAAAACCGGCGATACGGATCGCCCCGCGCTCGAGTCGGTGGCCGTCGTAACTTCGAAACGGGCGCAGGCCTATGAAATCAGGGACGGGATCGAAGCCGGCCGAATAAGCACCGCGGGCACGGCCCTGGCACGGGACCTTTCAAACGCGCCCGGCAATGCGATGACCCCGCGCAAGCTGGCGGCCGCCGCCCGGAAAATGGCCGGGGAAACCGGAATGAAATGCCGCGTCCTGACGCGGAAGGACATCGAAAAGGAGCGCATGGGCGCCCTGCTCGCCGTCAACGCCGGCAGCGAGGAGCCGCCTCGATTCATCGTACTGGAACACGGCGAAGCGTCCGACGGATCGGATACGCTGGTATTCATCGGCAAGGGCATCACCTTCGACAGCGGCGGCATATCCATCAAATCGAGCGGCGGCATGGAGGAAATGAAGCACGACATGTCCGGTGCAGCCGCCGTGATCGGCGCGATGCAGTCCATCGCCATGTCGAAACCGTCCCTGCACGTGGTGGGACTCGTACCGGCCACCGAAAACCTCCCGGACGGCAGAGCACTGAAACCCGGAGACATCATCTCGACCCGATCGGGCAAGACGATCGAAGTGATCAATACCGATGCCGAAGGGCGCCTCGTACTCGCAGACGCCCTGGAGTACGCGGAGCGGTACCGCCCGGCCGCGGTCATCGACCTGGCCACGTTGACGGGAGCGTGCGTGGTCGCCCTCGGACACGCCGCAACGGGGATGATGGGCAATGACGACGGGTTGCAGGACCGGGTCCGTACAGCCGGAGAAACCGCGGGTGAGCGGGTCTGGCCGCTTCCGCTGTGGAAGGACTACCACGACCAGATCAAGAGCCATATCGCCGACGTGAAGAACACCGGAGGACGGTGGGCCGGTGCACTGACCGCGGGCGCATTCCTGGCGAAGTTCGTCGAACGTCCCTGGGTCCATCTGGACATCGCGGGGACCGCGTATACGGATGCGAGCAAGCCATATTGCCCGAAAGGAGCCACGGGAGTGGGGGTACGACTGCTGCTGCAACTGGTAAAGGACTGGAACAGCTGATCCATGCGCATCGTCCAACTTTCCGATCCCCACATCGTTCCAGCGGCACAACAGCCCGTGCACGGCCAGGATACCCTGGAACGACTGCGGGCCGCCGTAGACGCCGTCAACCGGTTGAACCCTTCGCCCGATCTCGTCGTGATGACGGGCGACCAGAGCAACGACGGTAACGAAGCATCGTACCTTGCCTTAAAGGACGTCCTCACTCACCTTCGCTTTCCCTGTCACATGGCCCTGGGCAATCACGACTACAGGCCGGTCTTCCGGCGGGTCATGCTGGAAGATACCGATGCGGATTCAGCCCCCTACTACTATGCCCTGGACCGTTCGGCCCACCGGATTATAGTGCTCGATACCCAGGACGAGGGCGAGGTATCGGGAAGGCTTGACGACGACCAGTTGGAGTGGTTGGAGCAGGAGCTGTCCTCCGCCCAGTCATCGGTCATCTGCATGCATCACCCGCCGGTACCGGTCGGTGTCGCCTGGATGGATGAACTGATACTGCTGGATAACGAGCGGTTTCTGGAGATTTGCAGAACCGCGGCCTCGTTGCGCCTGATCCTGTGCGGCCACGTGCACCACGACTTCCGCATGGACCTGGGCCACACCACGGTCCTGACCGCGCCGAGTGTGGGCCTGCAATTCCGTAAGGACCCCGTGGTCAAGCCGGACGGCACCCGCGTCATCGCGACGGACGAACCCGCGGCCTTCCGCATCGTCGATATCGACGGCCCGCACTGGAAGACCTCGATTCACCAGCTCAGCCTGTGACCGTTTCTTATCCGGACCCGGTACATGTTGATCGATGATCTGAGAGAAATACAGTCGCGTCACGGGTTTCTGCCCGAAGAGGAATTGAAATCCCTTTCCGAACGCAAGGGCATTCCGCTCTATGAAGTCCATGGCGTGGCCAGTTTCTATCCACACTTCCGGCTGAAGCCTCCTCCCGCGGCCTCACTGCGAGTCTGTACCGATCTTTCGTGCCATCTCCACGGGGCCTGCGACGTGCTGGAGACCCTGCGGGAATCCGTGCGCTACGCCGGCCTGGACCAGTGGGAAGTCTCCGGGGTTTCCTGTCTCGGCCAGTGCGACGGCGCACCGGCGGTCTCGATCAACGGCCGCAGCTACCGTTCCATGACCGGAGAGCGGCTCGGACGGTATGTTTCCCGCCTGGCCGCCGACGGAAAGATCGCCCGTCAGCCCATTCGGCGAACGATCGGTCCTGGTTGCATCGATCCCTATGAACACCCGCTGGCCGCGGAGTCCCTGAAACAGTGGGTCTCACGCGGCGACACGGAAGGGCTGGTGCAGGCCGTCAAGGACAGCGGGCTGCGCGGAATGGGCGGGGCCGGGTTCCCGACCGGCGTCAAGTGGGACCTCGTACGTAAAACGGAGTCCGGCGTGAAGTACGCGATCTGCAACGCGGATGAGAGCGAACCGGGCACGTTCAAGGACCGCGAGATCCTCTACCACTACCCCCATCTCGTCATCGAGGGCCTGATCCTGGGCGGTCTCGCCGTAGGGGCCGACAAGGGATACCTGTTCCTTCGCCACGAATATGACCGCGAGCGTGAAGTGCTCGAGCGGGCGATCAAGGCGTTCTATTCGGCCGGTTACCTGGGCGGCGGCTTGCTGGGTTCGGCCCATTCGTTTCACCTTGAGATCTTCGACAGTCCGGGAGGATACATCTGCGGAGAGGAGACGGCCCTGCTCGAAGCAATGGAAGGGAAAAGGGCCGAGCCTCGCAACAAGCCGCCTTTTCCCGGCACGCACGGGCTTCACGGACGGCCCACCTTGATCAACAACGTCGAAACCTTCGCCTGGGTGCCCGCCATCCTGCAACGCGGCGCCGACTGGTTCCGGTCCCGGGGGGTTAACGGAGCGACTGGACGCAAATACGTCGCTTTGAGCGGTCACGTCAACCGGCCCGGTGTATACGAGATTCCACTCGGAACCAGGGTCTGCGACCTCATCCGGGACTACGGGGGCGGTGTCGCCGGGGGGCACGAACTGCTGGCCTTCTCTCCCGGGGGCACGTCATCGGGTTTCCTGCCGGCTTCCATGGCGGATATCCCCCTCGATTTCAAACCGCTGGCCGATGCCGGCTCCATGCTGGGTTCCGGGGCAGTCATCGTACTGGCCGAAGGGTCGGACATGGCGGACCTGGCACGGAACGCGGTGACATTCTTCCGTAACGAGTCCTGCGGCAAGTGCGTGCCCTGCCGTACGGGTACGGAGCACCTGGTCCGGTTGCTGGATACGATCCTGGAGGGAGACGCCCGGCCCGATGCACTGGAACCCGTGGCGGACGTCGCCGAGGCGATGGAACTCACCTCGATCTGCGGTCTGGGCCAGGCCGCCGCGCTGCCCCTTACCTCGGTGATCAAGCATTTTCCCTCCGCCTTCGAATCACGTGGCTGTCGACCGGAAGGCCACGGGGAGAATATCGGGGGCGTTTCGGATGAATAGTCGCACCGTCACGCTGACGATCGACGGCAGAAGCCTTGCCGCACCGGAGAGCGCCACAATCTGGGAAGCGGCGCGCACCGCCGGTATCGACATCCCCACCCTGTGCCACGACCCTAAACTGGAACCGGTCGCCGTGTGCCGCGTCTGCGTGGTCGACGTAGAGAACGCCCGCACGTTGCCGGCAGCCTGCATCCGGCAGGTCGAAGAAGGCATGAACGTGCGCACGGACACGGACCGGGTGCGCAGGGCGCGCCGCACCCTCGTGGAACTGCTGGAGGCCGGGCAACCGCCCGTGGATGACCGCAGAAAGTCCGTCGAACAGGACGAACTCGCGCACCTGGGTGCTCAGCTTCAGTCCGATCCTTCGCGTTACGCCGCCACATGCGCGAACCCTCCACTGGAGCCCGACCTGTCCTCGCCCGTCATCGCGGTGGACCTGAACGCGTGCATCCTGTGCGACCGGTGCATCCGCGCCTGCGACGACGTGCAGGTGAACGACGTCATCGGCCGATCGGGCAAGGGATGCGAAACGCGCATCGCCTTCGATAACGGCCTGCCCCTGGGCGGGTCTTCCTGCGTGTCCTGCGGTGAATGCGTGGCCACCTGTCCCACCGGCGCCCTCACCGACAAGCGACTGGTCGATACCGGGGTGAACGGGTCCGACGCCGGGGCGTACGGTTCCGGCTCCACGGCGAACGGTTCCGGCTCCGCGGCGAACGGTTCCGGCTCCGCGGCGAATAGTTCCGGCTCCGGGGCGTATGAATCCGATGCCGCCGCGAACGTCCCCGGGGCCGACCCCGACGCCACGCTTGGTGGCTCCGGTACCCGGCAGGTCGATTCCATCTGCCCCTATTGCGGCGTGGGCTGCGGGATCTCGTACCACGTGCGTAATGGCCGTATCGAGAGCGTCACCGGCCGGGACGATACCCACACCGAGGGCCGGTTGTGCGTCAAGGGGCGGTACGGCTACGACTACGCGCATCATCCCCAGCGTCTCACGAAGCCCCTCGTCCGCCGGGAGGACGCCTATCCGAAACAGCCGCTGTCGGCGGACTTCGAGGACTACCGGGACTTCCGCCGCTCGCTCCGGTCGACGGAATGGAACGACCGCATACGGGAGGTGTTCCGCGAGGCCGAGTGGGACGAGGCGCTGGACCTGGCGGCGCGTCGGTTGCTGGAGATCAAGAAAACGCTCGGTCCGGGCGCGCTGGCGGGTTTCGGATCGGCCAAGGTGACCAATGAAGAGGCCTACCTTTTCCAGAAACTGATCCGGGTGGTCTTCGGCACCAACAACGTCGACCACTGCACGCGCCTCTGCCACGCCTCGTCCGTGGCGGCCCTCACCGAGGCGATCGGCAGCGGGGCGGTCTCCAACGCTTTCCAGGAAGTCCTCGAGACCGATGTCATCTTCGTGATCGGTTCGAACACAGAAGACAACCACCCCGTGGCCGCGTCCTACATGAAACAGGCTGTAGCCCGTGGTGTCCGGATGATCGTACTCGATCCCCGGCGGCCGACCATCGCCGATCACGCGACCCGGTACGTGCGGTTCAAGCCCGGCACGGACATCGCGCTGCTGAACGGGCTGATGCACGTGATCCTCCGGGAGGGCCTGCAGGACCGGGACTTCATCGCGCGCCGGACCGAACGCTTCGATACGCTGGAACCCTTCCTGGCACGCTATACGCCAGAGATGGCATCCCGAATTACGGGCGTTCCGCCATCGGTGATCGAGGAGGTGGCCCTGGAGTACGGCCGCGCAGAGCGCGCCATGATTTTCTGGGGCATGGGCATCAGCCAACACGTCAACGGTACGGACAATGCGAGAGCGCTGATCTCCCTTTGCCTCATGACGGGCAACATCGGCCGCCGGGGTACGGGCCTGCACCCGCTGCGGGGCCAGAACAACGTGCAGGGCGCATCCGACGTGGGACTGATTCCCAGGTTCTATCCCGGCTATCAGTCCGCGGACGACCCGGAGGTGCAAAAGCGTTTCGAGGCGGCATGGGATACCGCGCTCGACCCAGACTCCGGACTTACGGTCGTGGAAATCATGCACGGCGCCCTCGACGGAAGCATCGCGGGCATGCTCATGATGGGCGAGAATCCCTTCCTTTCGGACCCGAACATGAACAAGGTCAGAAAGGCCCTGCAGCGGCTTTCGTTCCTCGTCGTGCAGGATGTCTTCCTGACGGAGACCGCGGAGTTCGCCGACGTGATCCTGCCCGCCTCCACCGCGGCGGAGAAACGAGGGACCTATGTCAACACGAACCGCATGGTGCAGATCGGCAGGCAGGCGATCGAGCCGCCCGGCGAGGCCCGTCTGGACGGGGATATCCTGATCGACCTGGCTAACCGGATGATCCGCATGGAACAGGGGGAAAGCGGCCCGCGCTGGGCATACGACGGACCGGAATCGGTCTGGGAGGAAATCGTCGCGCTGACCCCCATATTCCAGGGCATCACCTACGAGGCGATGGAGCAGGACACTGTGGTCTGGCCCCTGGAAGAACCCGTGCTGTTCACCGGCGACTTTCCCCAGGGCCGGGGCCGGTTCACGCCCGTATCCTTCGCCCCGCCGGACGAACTGCCGGATGACGAATACCCCTTCGTGCTGAACACAGGACGCGTTCTGGAGCACTGGCACACGGGCACCATGACGCGCCGGGCCCGGGCACTCGACGCCATTTCGCCGGAGCCCTTCGTCGAGATGACGCCCGGGGACCTGAAACGCCTGGGTGTCGAAGCAGGCGACCCGGTGTCCGTATCCTCGCGACGGGGCGCCATAACCCTCAAGGCGAAGTCTTCCGGACGCGTCGCCGACGGCAGTGTCTTCATCCCCTTCCACTTCAAGGAAGCCGCGGCCAACATCCTGACCAACGATGCCCTGGACCCCGACGGCAAAATCCCCGAGTTCAAGTTCTGCGCGGTGGCCGTGTATCCAGCGCCATCGAGTGATTAGCAAGCAACTCACGCAGTCCTCCGATACGACGCATTCCGGTTCCTTTCTGCTGTTTCGTGAATCATGACGCGCCTGGCGCCTCGTTCGAGGAGCAGGAAATGAAACTATCTCGTTCCGCTATTCGTAGTAGGATTGTGAACACGACCAAGAGCGGCGAAAGCGCAACGGGTTTCGAGTTCGACGAGACGTACCGGACGCATTACCGGCGGATTCTCGCACTTTGCAGATATCTTCTGAAGTCCGTGTACGAAGCCGAAGACGCGGCCCAGGAGGTCTTTCTCCGGGCATACCGGAGCCGGTCCACCATGGACGCGTCGAAGTCGCCCCTGAACTGGCTGCTCAAGACCGCGACCAACCACTGTCTCGACCGGTTGCGTCGCCGGAACCGCGAGGTGAATTTCTATGAATCCGCCGATCCCGAACAGGTCGGCCCGTCAAAGGTTTCCGAGGATACGCTGGAGATCCTGGTGCGGGCGGAGAAAGGTGACCAGGTGCGATCGGCGATACAGTCGCTCCCGGACCGGTACCGCGTGCCGCTCGTATTGGCCTACTACAACGAGTTCACTTACGACGAAATCAGCCACGCCCTCAATCTGAACCGGAACACGGTGGCGACGCTGATTTACCGCGCCAGAAGACGATTGCGAGAGGAGTTGACCGGATTATGCCGACCATGACCGACGAATCGATGCACCAGGACGCGTGTCCACCCGAAATCGTCTGCTCGACCTACGCCGATGGCGAGCTGGCCGGTTCCGAAGCACGGGCGTTCACCGCTCACCTGGAAAGCTGTCCCCGTTGCCAGGGCATTGTAAATGCGTTCCGCAGGGAAAGAGACGCCCTCTTCGAAATCGTGGGAAACGCGGAGGCCTTTCTTGTTGAAACGCAACCGGCACAGGTGTCGGCGCCTTCGCCCATTCACACCATGAAGCTGCTGGGACTGGTCATCGGACTCGCGGCACTGATGCGGGTGGGAATCGGCTGGGTGATAGGACTGGAACTTCCATGGAGTATAGAGTGGCTGAATCCACTGAACGTTTCCGGTCAGTTGTCCATGCTGTTCAGCACCGGTGCTTATTTCATCGAATACTACCAGAATGGAGGTACGACCATGGTTACGCTGATTAGCGAGTTAGGCCTGGCTATCGGGTTCATCGTGCTGCTGGCTTCACTGTATCTTCTGGTGCGGAGGCCGGCCGGCACGCTGGTCGTGCTCGGAGGGCTGCTGCTGATGCTGGGACACGTCCGCCCCGCGGAAGCCATCGAAATACGGTCCAGAGGAGATATCTCGGTGGATGCCGGCGAGATCGTAGACGACACCTTCGTCGCCTTCGGCCGCACCGTCAGGATCGACGGCGAGGTGACGGGAGACCTGATTACCTTCGCCCAGTCGATCGAAATCAATGGAACGGTCCTTGGGGACATCTACTCGTTCGGCAGGACCATCGAGGTGGATGGCCGGGCGGGCGGCGGATTCGCCGGGTTCGGCCAGGTCATCCGCATAGGAGACTCGATCGGTCAAAGCGTCTACGGTTTCGCGCAGTCGCTTCGTTCCAGCCGTGACGCAACGATCGCGGGAGACCTCTTCGCCTTCGGGGAGGATGTCAACGTAGGCGGTTCGGTCGGTCGAAACGCCACGGTGTTCGCCAGTACGCTGACGATATCGGGCGACGTGAAGCGGGACGTTACCTTCCGCGGCCAGGTCGCGACTGTTCAGTCTTCCGCGGTCATTGGCGGGAATCTCGACGTGGGACTGCCCGACGTGGAGGACCTGGAGGTGGATTCCGCCGCGGCTATATCCGGCGAAACCATCGTGGACGTTCCCGAACCGGGACGGGAGGAGGAGGAAAAGGACGGGATCCTCTCAGTCTGGACCATCGCGTGGACGGTCCTGTGGCTGGTCACGGCGTTCCTGTCGGGCCTGCTACTGCTCTGGGCACTTCCCGCGCTCCGGCGCGTACCGCTGGACAATCTGACCGGCATACTAACGTCCGCGGGGCTCGGATTCGTGCTGGCCACGGCCACGCCGATCCTGGCGGTCGTACTCGCCGTGACACTCATCGGACTGCCGGCCGGACTGGTCGTTGGCGCCGTCTGGGCGTTGAGCCTGTACGTGTCCAAGATCGTCGTGGCCCATTTCCTGGGCAACGCGCTGTTGCGGCCGAAACAGGAGGGCGTCCGTTCACTGCTGCTGCCCCTGCTCGCCGGCCTGGTGCTGGTCCTGATCGCCGTCAGCCTGCCCTATGTGGGCTGGGTCATTAATCTGCTGCTGGTCATCATCGGCCTGGGCGCCATGGGACAAGCGCTGTACCGGAGCGCGGGTAACCGGGTGGCCGCGGCCTGACGATCTTAGAGGCAAGGCCGGAAGGGTGGAACCAGATCGGGCGGCCGCGTTCGGACTTTCAGACGTCGTCGCCCGATCTTCATCAAGTGGCAGGCCCTTACGAGCCGTACCCTCACGGGTCGTACCCGGTCCAGAATGCCCGGCCCCATTCGCTGTCCGCGTCCCCCCAATCATCCCGCCAGTCGAAAAGCCTGGATCGAAGTCCTGCAAGCCGCTCGGCATGAGCTGCTTCGCCGGCCAGATTGCGGCATTCCAGCGGGTCGCGTTTCAGGTCGAACAGCTGGGTAGTCCGGCGTCCGTCGACCACGTACTCGATCAGTTTGTATCGATCGTCCTTCACCATGCGCTGCCACTGGCGGTAGGCGGCGAAGAGCGTGTCCCTCGGGCGTGCGCCGGGATCATCGAACGTCGGCGCCAGACTCACCCCTTCCACGGAACCGGGCGTGTCCAGTCCCGTCAGATCGCACAGGGTGGGAAAGATATCGAGCAGGTACGCGTAAGCACTGCGCCGGACACCGCGGGGGATGCCTGGTCCGGCAAAGACCAGGGGCACGCGTATGCTGTGCTCGTAGAGGTTCTGCTTTCCAAACAGCCCGTGCTGGCCGATCGCCAGGCCGTTGTCCCCGGCGAAGATGACAATGGTGTCGTCCGCCATGCCGCGGTCTTCCAACGCCTGCATGACCCGTCCCATCTGCGCATCGAGGTGGGAGATCATCGCGTAATATTCAGCAATATGGCGCCGCACGCGCGCGGGATCCCGGGGAAACGTCTCCAGGACTTCGTCGCGCACTTTCAGGTCGCCGTTGTCGAAGGGATGGCCGCCCATGAAGTTCCGTGGCAGCGGGATGGCCTCGGGATCATACAGGTCCAGGAACTTCCGGGGCATCGTCCTGGGGTCGTGGGGCGCCATGAACGAGACGTACATGAAGAAGGGATCTTCGGAATCATACCCCTTCAGCCATTCGGCGGCACAGTCCGCGAAGATCTCGCTGGAGTGCCGCCCGGCGTGCACGTGATCCCCTTTGCGGATATTCACTTCGTTCGAGCGGAAGGCATCCGGACACTGGGGCAGCGTGCCTTCGTACCTCCCCTCCGGATCGTAGTCGAACACCGGTACGTTCCAGTGGTCGTCCATGCCCCCGAAGAAGATCTCCGCGCCGTCCGAAAAACTGCGGGCGTAGGACGGGACGCCGTTGTGCCACTTGCCCGTGCCCCAGGTACGGTAACCCTGGGACCGCAGGTATTCCCCCATCAGCGTGTGCGCTGGCGGAATGTCCGCGCCGGCGCCGTCGAGACGGAAGAGGGTGCGGCCGGTGTGCAGCATGGCCCGGCTGGGCATGCAGATGGCGGCCGATGTACCCCCGGGGATATGGGCGTGCGTAAACGTCACGCCCCGGGCGACCAGCCGGTCCATGACGGGCGTGTGAACAAGGGGATTCCCCAGCGCGCGTATCGTATCAAAGCGCTGGTCATCGGTAAAGAAGAACAGGATATTGGGCTTGTCGCGGCTCAAATCGCGTCCCTTCCCTGGCTAACGGCTCGTTAGGATGCAGACTCCGGAGGTTACTTCGTGAGTCTGGAAAGTAACGGGTTGACATGATCAAAGTCAAATCGGTTAGTCGGCCTGGGAGAACGCCTTGTTCTCCTTTTGCCGGTCCGCCTAACGTCCTATATTGCGGAATCGTCAGGAGATTGTGGGCGTGCACGGCGGGTCCAATTCGTCAGGACCCGTCCGCGGGGGCCGGCCATCATTTGAAAGCGAGCAACCTATCGCCGCGACAAAGGCATCAAAGGTTTCTTATTTGCGTGTGGACGATATCGAGGTGGAAGTCCACCGGAAGCGGATCAGGCACCTGTACCTCAGGGTGATGCCGCCCGACGGACGCCTGAGAGTCTCCGCGCCGCTTCGCATCGGCGATGATTCAATCCGCCAGGCCGTGGAGCGACGTATCCCCTGGGTCCGGCGGCAGCAGGCCAGGCAACGCCAACGGGTGCGGGAATCCGCCCGGACCTGGGTATCGGGCGAGCGCCATTACGTGGAGGGGATTGCCCGCGTGTTGAACGTCACCACCCATGAGGGGAAGCCGCACATCGGTCTCCTGGGTGATTCGACGCTGGAAATGCGGGTTCGTCCGGGAACCGGCCGGGACGAACGGGCCGACCTGCTCGAAGGGTGGTACCGTGAACGGCTGAAGGCGAGTATCCCGCGCCTGATCGCGGTGTGGGAACCGTTCATGGGCGTGACGGTGAAGGAATGGCGGATCCGCAGGATGAAAACCCGCTGGGGTAGCTGCAGTGTCCGAAACGGCAGGATCTGGCTTAGCCTGGAGTTGGCCAAGAAGCCGATGCGATGCCTCGAGTACGTGATCGTCCACGAAATGGCCCACTTGATCGAGCCCTCACACAACCGCCGCTTCTGGGGCATCCTCGACCGGCACCTTCCCGACTGGCGTGCGCGCAGGGACGAACTGAACCGGTTCCCGATTATGGACGGCAAGGACTGAAATCACCACCCGGTGATCGTGGTCGTCCGTCCTTCGGCCAACCCGGCCGTCCAGCGCTGCCGCAAGCCCGACCGTCCACCGTGCCGCCAGCCCGGCCGACCACCGTGCCGCCAGCCAGAATTACCTTGTGCAACACCCCCTTACGGCCTATTTTCAGACCGGCATTCCGGATCGTCAGATATGCCCTTCAGGCGGCGAATCCCGAACGCGTGGTGTCTGTAAAAACAGCAGAACGCGTCGTAGACCATAAAACCCGTGGAGCAACGACTTACCTGTGTCTGGCCAGTTGTTCAAACCCTTTGAAGGAAAGATAGAATACCCCGCCATGGAGGAGCGCATCCTCGCATGGTGGGCGGAGCATCGGATATTCGACAAGTTGCGCGCGCAATTGGCGGACCGTCCCACGTGGTCCTTCATCGACGGTCCGATTACCGCCAACAACGCCATGGGCGTCCACCATGCCTGGGGCCGGACGTACAAGGACATGTACTGCCGGTACAAGGCCATGAAGGGGTTCAACCAGCGGTGGCAGAACGGTTTCGACTGCCAGGGGCTCTGGGTGGAAGTCGAGGTCGAACGGGCGTTGGGATTCGATTCGAAGCGGGATATAGAAACCTACGGCCTGGCGGAGTTTTCCCAGGCGTGCCGCGCGAGGGTGGACGAGTACGCGGAGCGGATCACGCGGCAGTCCATCCGCATGGGCCACTGGATGCAGTGGTACCATGAAGACGGCCATCCGGCGTCCTACTTCACGCTGGACGATAACAACATCGAACATATCTGGCACTTTCTCAAGGCCTGCGACGACCGGAAATGGCTGCACAGGGGCCACCGGTCCATGCCCTGGTGCTGGCGGTGCGGCACCAGCCTGAGCCAGCACGAACTGGTGGATTCCTACCAGGAGCAGACCGATCCCTCCTGTTTCTTCCGCTGCCGCGTCGGCGACCGTGAAGACGAGTACTTCCTGGTCTGGACCACCACGCCGTGGACCCTGACCGCCAATACGGCCCTGGCGCTGCACCCGGAAGCCGATTACGCGAAGGTGGTCCTGGACGGCGCACACTACTACCTGATGAAATCGCTGGTCGAGACGGTATTGCCGGCGGAAGCCGAAGTCGTCGAGACGGTGAAGGGAGAGGACCTGGTCGGCCTGCCGTTCCACGGTCCGTTGGAGGATCTTCCCGCGCAGCGGGAGGTCAACCGCGCCACCGTCCCGTGGGATATGGTCTCGGACGAGGAAGGCACGGGGATCGTCCATATCGCGCCGGGTTGCGGCGCCGAGGACTATCAGCTCGGGCAGGAACTGGGCCTGGACATCATCGTGCCGATCGACGAGAACGGCTATTTTACAGACGATATCGGTCCGCTCGCCGCCACCCATGTACGGGATTCGGCCGAGGGCGTCCGGCGCGAGCTGGAGTCCAGGGGCGTGCTGTTCCGCTGGGAAGACTATACGCACCGGTATCCCTTCTGCTGGCGGTGCAAGACCCCCCTGGTCTTTCGCCTGGCCGATGAATGGTTTATTTCCGCGGACGAGATCAGGGCGCCGATGAAGCGGGCCGCCGCCACGGTCCAATGGGTACCCGAGTACAGCGGCCTTCTGATGCAGGACTGGCTGGACAACATGGGCGACTGGTGCATTTCCCGCCGCCGTTTCTGGGGGCTGCCTCTGCCTTTTTACTGTTGCGGGAACTGCGGCCACATCAATGTCATAGGCAGCACGGCCGAACTGCGCGAACGGGCAGTGAATCCCACGTTCGTCGACGATCTGCCGGAACTCCACCGTCCGTGGATCGACGAAATCGAAATCACCTGCGAGCGGTGCGGCGAGGCCGCCCGCCGGGTGACCGAAGTGGGCGACTGCTGGCTCGATGCCGGGATCGTACCCTTTTCGACGCTGAATTACCTGCCGGAACACCGCGGGATCGAAGGCACGATCCGGTCGGAACGCGGACCGGAAGCCGAAAGAGACAAGGCGGGTGTTGCCTCGCCCGGTCCCGATTCCACCTGGGAAGCGTGGTCTCCCGCGGACTGGATCACGGAAATGCGGGAACAGATCAGGCTTTGGTTCTATTCCCAGTTGTTCATGTCGGTGACCCTCTACGACCGGTCGCCGTTCAAGGCCGTGCTTACCTATGAAGAGATGAGGGACGAAAACGGCGAGCCCTTCAGCAAGAGCGGCGACAACGCCATCGCCGTGGAGGACGCCACGGCCCGCATGGGCGCCGACGTGATGCGGTGGCAGTACGCCGGCGCGCCTCTGAACATGGTCTTTCGTTTCGGCTACGGACCCGCCGAGGAAGTGACCCGGAAGATGCTGCGGCTGTGGAACGTCTACGCATTCTTCGTGACCTACGCCAACCTGCCGGACTGCCCGCCGATTTCCGCTTCCGCCCCCGCAACGGACCGCAGCGAACTCGACCGTTGGGTGCTTTCGCGGCTTCATCAGCTGATCCGCCATTGCAACGACCGGATGGACCATTTCGATTCGGCGGCGGTGGTCCGCGAAACGGAACGGTTCATCGACGTGCTCTCCACCTGGTACGTCCGCCGGAGCCGGCGCCGCTTCTGGAAGAGCGGCGATGACGCGGACAAGCAGTCGGCCATCCAGACGCTCTACGAAGTGCTGGTGACGATGAGCAGGCTGATCGCGCCCATACTTCCTTTCTCCGCCGAGGAACTCTACCGGAGCCTGGTCCCGCCCGTCGAACCATCGGCGCCGGAAAGCGTCCATCTCTGCCCATACCCGGAGGCGTCCGGCGAACTGATCGACCAGGATCTCATGGACGACATGGATGACCTGATGCAGGTGATCGAACTGGGCCGTTCCGCACGCAACGATGCCCGGATGAAGGTCCGCCAGCCGGCGTTCCGGATGCTGGTGAAACCCGCGACCGCCCGGCAGGGCAAAACCATCGATCGGCTGCGCGCACAGGTGCTGGAAGAACTGAACGTGAAGGAGCTCGACCTGGTGGACAGCGACGATGCGTTTCGCGGATACGCGGTCAAGCCGGTCTTTTCGAAGTGGGGTCCCCGGTTCGGCAAGCGGCTCAATGACGTTCGGGAGGCACTCGAGGCATTGGACGGCGACGAGACCGGCGCCTTCGTCGCGGGCGGCGAGGTCCTTACGCTCGAGGTGGACGGTGAACGGGTCGATCTGTCGCCCGATGAGCTCGAAGTCGAACGGGTGGATGCGGAAGGACTGTCCGTGACTTCGGACTTCGGATGGACGGTCGCCATCGACACCACGGTGACCCGAGATCTCCTGCTCGAGGGACTGATGCGCGATTTCGTCCGCCACGTGCAGAATCTCCGTAAGGAAGCCGATTTCAACGTGGATGACCGGATCACGCTATTCTACGAAGCGGAAGGCGACCTGGCCGAGGCCATCGATACCCACGCCGACTACATCAGGACGGAAACGCTGTCGACGGTGCTTCGTGACGAGCCCGTACCCGGAGATGTCCACTCCGGCGAACTCAAGCTCGGTGAGCACGTCGCCCGCATCGGCGTGTTGAAGTAAGCTTCGGTGGCTCCGGTGGCGCGAGGTCCGTCCCGTCCCATCCTCCGAACCGGGACCGGGCCCCGCTCCCGCGCCGGCCGGCCCCACGGCCTGCGAAAGGACGGACCGATGCGACGTACGAAAATCGTTTGCACCATGGGTCCCGCCATCCGTTCTCCCGAGATGATCCGCCAGGTACTCGAGGCCGGCGTAGACGTCTTCCGTCTCAATTTCTCCCATGGCACCCCGGACGGCCACAGGCGCAGCATCCAGCGCATCCGATCCGCCGCGGACGACCTCGGCAAGCCCGTCGCGATCCTCCAGGACCTGCCCGGTCCGAAGATCCGCATCGGCACGTTTCAGCACGGTCCCGTTCACCTCGGTGCGGGCGATGATTTCACCCTGACTACGGAACCGGTGCCCGGCAGCCGGGCCAGGGTGTCGGTGAACTACGCAGGCCTTCCGGATGAGGTTCAGCCGGGTCAGCGCCTGCTGCTGGCCGACGGCCTGGTCGAACTGCGTATCGAGGCCGTGGAACCGCCCGAAATTCGGTGCAAGGTACTCCTCGGCGGTTCGCTCTCCGATCACAAGGGCATCACGGTACCGCGTGGGGCAAAGGGTATCAACGCTTTCACGGAAAAGGACCGGGAGCTATTGCTGGAAGGGCTCGACATGGGCGTGGAAATGGCCGCGCTTTCTTTTGTCCGTAACCGGGATGACGTGCTGCGTGCACGTAAGCTGCTGGACGATCGGGGGTCGAGCCTGCCCCTGATGGCGAAGATCGAAAAACCGGAGGCCGTGGACGCGCTCGACGAAATCCTCCCGGCCGTGGATGCGCTCATGGTCGCACGGGGAGACCTGGGTGTGGAAATCCCCTTCGAGGATGTCCCGCTCGTGCAGAAGGACATCATCGCCAAGGCCCTGCATACCGCACGGCCGGTCGTCACGGCCACGCAGATGCTGCGGTCCATGGTCGATAATCCACGGCCCACGCGGGCGGAGGCCGCCGACGTGGCCAACGCGGTCCTCGACGGGTCGGACGCGGTGATGCTTTCCGAGGAAAGCGCCACCGGCGCCTACCCTGTGGAGGCCGTACGTGCGTTGGCGTCCATCGCGGAACAGGCCGAAGCCAGGTTGTTCCAGCGAACAGCGCATGGATATCCGGAGCGTCGGGAGATTCCCGATGTTTCAGAGGCGATCAGCCATGCATCCTGCGTACTCGCGCTGGAATCAGGTGCAAAGGCCATCGTCTGCTGCACGCGGTCGGGTCACACCGCCCGGGTGGCCGCGCGACACCGGATCAGCGTGCCGATCATTGCCGTCAGCCCGGAAGTGGCGACCGTTCGCCGCCTCGCCCTCGTCTGGGGTGTCAAGCCGGTGCTGTGCGCCGAGTTCGACACGACGGACGGGATGATCCGCACGTCGCTCGACGCGGCCCGGGAGGCCGGCGGCCTCGGCCGGGGAGATCACATCGTCATCGTCGGCGGATCGCCGTCGGCGGGACCCGGTCACACGGACTTCGTCCGGGTCGCTGCCGTGCCCTAGATGTACGTGCTACCGGTCGACCTGTAGGTTCGTCATCTTGTAGGTTCGTCGTTCTGTAGATACAATGTATACACTACGCATTGGAAGCGAGGATCCATGACTCCCGGCGGACTGACACCCGTCGACTGGGCCATCATCATCGGATACGCCCTGGCGACGATATCGCTGGGCTATTACTACAGCCGCAGGCAAAGCACCATCAGCGAGTATTTCACCGGCGGGGGCCGCATGCCGCCGACGCTGATCGGCTTCTCGCTGTTCGCCACGCTGCTCAGTACCATCTCCTACCTGTCCATTCCGGGCGAGGCCATCGGCAAGGGCCCCGTCTGGATGCTCAACTACCTGACGATACCGATCATCTTCGTGGTGGTGGGCTACGGGCTGATTCCCGTTTACATGCGAACGCGCGTGACGAGCGCCTATGAACTGCTGGAGGACCGCCTCGGCGTGGGCATCCGGCTGCTGGGCGCGGTGATGTTCATCCTGCTCCGGCTGGTCTGGATGGCCCTGCTCATTTACCTTTCCGCCAAGGCCATGACCGTCATGCTGGGCGTGGGTGATGACTGGATCCCTGTCATCACCCTGGTAACCGGGCTCGTCGCGGTCATCTACACCTCGCTGGGCGGGCTGCGGGCCGTCGTGATCACCGACACGCTCCAGACCCTGCTCATGCTCGGCGGCGCCATCCTGGTGATCGTCACGGTTACCCTGCATTTCGACGGATTCGGCTGGGTTCCGAGCTCCTGGCAGTCCCATTGGGACGCCCAGCCCGTCTTCAGCCTGGACCCGTCCGTGCGCCTGACCGTGATCGGGTCCATGTTGGCGTCCATGACATGGGCGATCGCCACGGCCGGAGGCGACCAGACCGTGGTGCAGCGCTTCATGGCAACCACCGACGCCCGCGCGGCCCGGCGGTCCTACCTGACCCAGCAACTGGTGGGGCTCTGCATCGGGATCACCCTGTGGGTCGCGGGTTTCGCCCTTCTCGGCTTCTTCCAGGACCAGCCCGGCCTGCTGCCCGCCGGCGCCGACCTGGACGGACAGGCCGACCATGTGTTCCCCCACTACATCGCCTACTACCTGCCGCCCGGCGTATCCGGGTTCGTGGTCGCCGCCATGTTCGCGGCCGCCATGTCCAGCCTGGACTCGGGTGTGAATGCAATTACGGCCGTGGTCTCGACAGATTTCATCGACCGGTTCAGGAAGTCGCCGGCAACCGAGATCCAGCTGACGCGTACGGCGAAAACGCTCGCCTTCGTCATCGGCGCCATCGCCGTGGGCGCGAGTTCGCTGATGGAACTGGTGCCCGGCAACATCACGGCGGTGACCAACAAGACCTCGAACCTGCTGACCACGCCCATATTCGCCCTGTTCTTCTTCGCGCTGTTCGTGCCCTTCGCCCGCCCCGCAGGCGTCGTCGCGGGCGCCGTGTGCGGCGTCCTCACCGCCTCGCTGATCGCCTTTTCCGGTCCGCTCTTCGGCATGTTGCCCGACGGGAACGACCCGGTCAGCTTCATGTGGATCAGTCCCGTGGCCCTGGCCGTGAACCTGGGAGTCGGCACGGCGGTCAGCTGGATGCTGGCACGGAATGGGAAACCGAATCATGCAACAGGATAGGAAACTCACCCGGCTGCAGACGGCGCGCGGGATGCGCATGTGGAACGTGAACGGCATGCTCGAGTCAGTGCATTCGGCGATTACTACGGGCGTCTACACCACGGGTTACGCGTTGCATCTCGGTGCATCCAGCGCCATGATCGGTTTTATTTCCGCGTCCATTTCCATCAGCCAGTTGCTTCAAGCCTTCTCCCCACTGCTGATCGAGCGTCTGCAACGGCGCAAGACGCTGTGCCTGTCCGCCAATGCCGTCAGTTCGTCGCTCTGGCTGCCCATCGCCTTCATCCCCTTTCTCTTCTTCGAGGTATACCAGGTGCTTGCGCTCATGGGCTGCATCGCCCTGTCGAAGGCCGCCATGTCCCTGGTTTCCCCGGCGCGCCAGTCCTGGCTGACCGACCTGGTTCCCGACGAGATGCGCGGCCGCTTCGTCGCCCGGCAGCGCAGTCTGACGGCGTCCGCCGGACTGATCACGTCGGTCTGCGCGGGATTCTTCCTGAGTACGTACGCCGTGGGAGACGAGCAGGAAGGCTTCACTACACTGTTCATCACGGCCGTGGTTTTCTCCGGCTTCGGGGTCTTGGCCTGGTCCCGCATTCCCGAACCGCAGAAGCGCCAGGGAGAACACGTCCCTTCGAACCAGTTGCTTAGCCTGCCCTTCCGGCACGGACCCTTTCGCAGACTGATGTTCCTGGTATCGGGACGGCTCCTCATCGCCCAGATCGCCGCGCCTTTCTTCACGGTCTACATGTTGCGGACGTTGGAGGTCTCCTACGCCCAGATCGCGATCTACTCGGCTATACAGACCATCGCCACGATCATCATGAATCCCTTCTGGGGTTATCTGGCGGACAAGTACGGATACAAGCCCGTCATGTCGCTTACCGCCGTGGGATTGGCCGTGTTTCCACTGGGATGGGGGTTCGTGACCCTGGAAAACTACTGGATCATGGTGCCGCTGGTGCAGGTCTGGGGGGGCAGCATGAGCGCGGGTTGGGGTACCGCCCGGTTCAATCTCATCGTCAAGACGGCCCCGGCGGTCAACCGCTCCGCGTTCCTCGGTTGCTACTCCGCGGTATCGAGAGGGTGTGCGGCGTGTGGCGCCGTACTGGGCGGCATTGCCGCCGATCTGTGTACGTCCATTCCCGCCGTCTCCTTCTTCGGCTACACTTTTGCGGGACTGCAGTACCTCTTCCTTTCCAACGGGGCGCTGCGCATCGCCTACATGGGCCTGCTGGCCCGCGTGACCTCCGATTCGCAGGTATCTTCCCGGGACGTGATCAACCGCGTGCGCAAGGGGAACCCCATCGCGACCCTGTGGCACCTCGTGCGCATGGGTAAATCGAGCAATCCCTCGGTCCGGGCCCGGGCCGCCCGTGAACTGGGTGAAACGGGCAGCCACCTGGCCGTGGACGAACTGATCGCGTTGCTGGAGGACAGCGACCGCAACGTGCGCCGGGAGGCTGTACAATCTCTGAGCAGGATCGGCGCGGCGGAGGCCGTGAATCCACTCCTCGAGTGCGTGGGCAATCCGACCTCGGACATCGCGGAAGAGGCCGTGGAAGCCCTGGGCGCGGTGCCGTCGTCGCTCAGTCTCAATATCCTGGTGACTCTGCTGCACGACGATCGACCTG